>CAYVSF010000226.1:0-5605 GCA_964453775.1 uncultured Bacteroidales bacterium | reverse complement strand
ATTGTAATTATCCACATCTACCTGATTAATAAGATTACTTAATAAGCCATCATTTTGACTGTAATTCTTAATTATGCTATCGCCATTGCATACAAAAACACCTTTGGTGGTGGTTCCAAACCAAATATTCCCCTTCTGATCTTCTGTAATGCAACTTGGGGTCATTCTCCCCTCGTAAGGTATTTCAATAATAGTACTGTCCTTAATCATGTTCAACCCATCGTCCACCAAACCTACCCAAATTCTATTTTGGGAATCGGCAAACAGGGTATTGATATCATTTCCTGTCAGTCCATTTAACTGACTAATTCTCTCTGATTCCCGGGTAAGAATATTATAGTAAACAAGCCCATCATTGGTTCCAATCCACAACTGGTTTTTATTATCCGTTTCCAGAGCAGTCAATTGGAGATTGAATCTTAAATAGGCATTAATTACAGGATTATAGATAAAACGCCCCTCATTCTGGCTATACTCTTGCACACCATTATCATTTGTCCCTATCCATAAATTATCCTGTGGATCTTTCTTGATAAAACGAATTTGGTCGCCAATGGAATTGCTTTGTAAATCATAGTAACTGGGGGCTCTCTCCTCTTTATCAAGAAATGGATCCATAACAGTAATCCCCTGGTTGGTACCAAACCAAAACTTCCCTTCCCTATCCCTGTTAATCGCATAAACCTGGTTATTGGCAAGGCCATCATCCACATCATAGGTCACAAATTTCTCCCCTTTAAAGATTGCCAGACCATGCTCATAGGTTCCTATGAGAATATTTCCTTCAAAATCCTCTGTGATGCAGTATATCTTTTCATCTATTAATCCATTCCCCTTATTATACGTTTTAAAACCATCTTCATAAAAACGCGTAAGACCTCCGCCCCAAGTCCCTACCCATATATTTCCTTTACTATCTTCTGCGATAGTTGTAATAAAATTATGTGCCAATCCATCACGGGCATCATAAACAATAAATTCTCCTGTTTCTTTTACCAGTTCATAAAGACCTCCGTTATAGGTTCCAAACCACATATTTCCTTTGCTGTCCTGAAACATATCTGTAATTTGCCAGTAGGTTGTAAGACCATCGGGCAGGAAGTTGCCAAAAGTTCCGGAATCGGGACGATAAATCTTTATGCCAACATCTGTAATAAGATAGATGCTGTCATTCAGGGTCTTCATACTACCAAAAATACGGTCGCTCAACCTTTGTCCCTTGAATTGTTCATAATCCAATTGAGACGTGTCTCGTTCTTCGGGGTTTCTAATGATAAACATGCCATCCCCATGTGTGGTTATCATCAATTGCCCCCTGTCATCTTCTATGATGGAGGTAATATCACCACTAATTTCCTCACTTAACGGATGCACCATAAAGGATTCGCCATCGTAAAAGGTAACTCCTCCGCTCTTATGTCCAAACCACAAATTTTTTTGCTTATCAGTATAAATAATCTTCACTCCGCTTTCGGCCAAACCATCCTCGGCTGAGTAATTAATAAATTGATGGCCATCGAATCGACTTGCTCCACTTTCTGTTCCAAGCCACAGGTATCCTTTTTCATCCTGCAAAACAAAGTGCACCTTCGACTGAGCAAGACCTTCGACAACACTGTAGTAATCAAAATAATACTTTTGTCCTTTTGTGGTAATGCCTACAAGACTTACCAGAATAAAAAATAAGGTTATCCGTAAGGATTGACGGATAACCTTATTACACAATATGGATTGAAACATAATGTTAGTTTTTATTTCGAGATAAAGAAGAATGTCCCACCTTCATCTTCAAGTCCAGCGATTTTTCCAAACTGCGGTTTTTGCATCCCACTTTTTGCCACAGCAATTGTAACTTTAGAAACAATATTCTCAATAGGGAGGCAGGCATTTGGATTATTCATCAGGGAGTTGGCAAAGGTTCTGGTAAACTGACTGTTATCCACAGCCAATTCATAACCTGCAGAGGAGAAGACCTGGGAAGACTTAAAACGCGTGGCTTGCCAATCGCTACAATCCCGCTCCTTGGGAACAGAACGCATGGCCTGGTAGAATGTTGGACCCGATTCACAAGCATCGGTAATTACCAAAGTATGCGTCACATAATCGGCATAACCCTGCAATGCTGCCTTCAGGTTATTGATATTAAAATAGGTGAATTCATCATCACGCTGGGCATCAACAGGAACCCAATAGCCTGTTTCATTGATAAACTTACCATGGCCTGCATACCAAATCAACAGGCTGTTTACATGGTTTGCACGCACCAGGTCCCTCAATTCAATAGAAAAGAACCGTTCAAGGTCTTCTTTCGTCATATCCTCTTTGTGGATAATATTATGAATTTTATAGTTGGCCAGAGCTGCCTTCATCATGCTCACATCTTTCACAGGACCACCTAGACTGGCAAATGCTTCATAATTGGAGTTTTCTATGAAAATCACCCATGTTTTACCCATTGGATTATCCTGTGACAAATCAACCCCTTCTCTATTAATGATATATTCATTCTCTGTAACATTGCCATAAATGTCCTCAACTTTTACCTTGAAGCTATTTTTATTCGTTATATCAATTGTTGCAAAGAATTCCGGGTTTTCTGTTTCCACCTGGAAACTGGCCGTCATATCTTCAACAAAAATACTTTTAATATAGCTTTCATCGATTATTTCCCCTTCCACATAAAGTTTCCTGCTGTCATTCTCCAGGTAAACTTCTCCGGTTGAAGAAGCATAAGGAGCTATTAATTTAACTTCCGGGGCATCCACCTCCGTATAAGTGATAGCAAGATTTTCGGCAAACACATTGTTATATACATCAGCAACTGCCACCTCAATGTTTTTCGCATTTTCAGGTAATTCAAAGGAGACTTCAAAATTTCTTCCATTCTCGTCCTCAGTTATGGTTGCTTCCTTACCATTGAAACGGGCATACTCTATAGGACTTTCATCTTCAATTATCCCTTTAATGGTAACCTCTTTTGATCCATCAACAATATGAATTTTGGTATTGTCAGCATAAGGTTTTTCAATCTTTAATACCGGCTCTTCTGTTTCCCTGTTTAATTCATATAATCTTTCCTTTACATCCTCCAGTCGCGTTGCTGCTTCCTCATCATCCTGCATAATTTGTGCATACTTCTCATAATCTTCTATCGCTTTCGGATAATTGGTTACTTCCTCATAAGATAATCCTCTTAGATAATGTGCTTGCGAGTGATCAGGATTCAATGCCAGCACCTTACTAAAATCATTAATGGCACCTTGATGCTGGTTAAATTCCTGGTAATAGATGCCTCGTGTAAAGAAAGCTTCTTCATTCTCATTGTCAAAAATGATCAATTTTGATAAATCATTGATGGCATTTGCGTATTCCATGTCCTTATGATAAACCTTACTTCGTACCCATAAAGCTCTCTCACTCTTGGGATCCAGTCCCAGTGCCTGGTTGGAGACACTCAAAGCCTGGTTGTATTTCTCTGCCTCATAAAGTACTTCTGCCAATTCTGCATAGGTTTTAATTTCCTGGGGATTTAATTCTAATGATTGTCTTAAATCACTTTCGGATTGTGTATAATTTTCCAAATTTCTGTAAATAAATCCTCTCCAAAAGAAATTAGAGGCGTCTTCCTTATCCAAACCAACAGCATTATTTGCATAGCGTAGTGCCTGGTCGTATTGTTCAGTAGCTATATACGACTGATAGGTGAGCTTTTGTGCCTCCATGTTTTTCTTGTCAAGAGATGTGGCTTTTGTCAACATTGGAAGGGCCTCATCATAATCTTTAAGTTGATAATACAATCGGCCAGCATTGAAAAACACTTCTTCATTTTCCTTGTCCAGCGCAGTAGCACGCTTGTAATCTTCGGCTGCCTCCCTGAATTGTTCCATGTTTTTATGAGCTTCTGCTCTTGCTATATAGGCTTCTGTAAATTCAGGGTTTTCATCCAGCAACTTGGTGTACTGTTCAATTGCTGCCTGGTAGTTTCCGGAAGCAGCAAAATCCTTACCGGTCTTGTATAATTTTGGACTGCATTCTACAAAGGAAATGACAACCAAAAAAAGCATCGTAAGGATTAACGATTTGTTTAATTTAAAATTTCCCATGGCTATTTCGATTTTACATTTTATACAGATTCGTAATCTATCAAATTTACAAAAGCTTTTAATGTTTTTGAAATTTATTGAAGCTTTTATAACGACTGAGTATCAGAATTTCGGTAAACATTGAGTTCGCTATTACCAAAAACTTCTTTTTGTTGATAAATAGCATTAAATTCAGGAGCTATAACTCCTTCCCTGAATAGAGCATCCCCCACAAAAACCCTTGCCTCATCCCAAAAGCCGGATTGAATAAATGAAGTAAGTGTCTCACTCCCCCCTTCTATTAAAACAACCTGAATTTCAAGGGCATAAAGTTCATGTAATAAATTTACAACAAAATTCCGGCCAAAGTCTAACTTTATCTCATTCTTTTTAGATTTTCCATATTTCTTATCAACAACCCGATAGTAAAAAGTACCTTCATCAAAGACTTTGAAACTATCTTCTAAGGAATTTTTTTCATCAATAATAAGTCGAACCGGGTTTTCCCCTTTCCAGTTTCTGGCAGTAAGTCCGGGATTATCCTGTTGCACTGTACGTGTTCCAACCAGTATCGACGGAATCTCCGTTCTCCATTTATGAACAAGTGTTTTCGAAAGTTCATTGGTTATCCAGGTCGGTTCTATAGGATGATCCTTTTTTCTGCTAACATCAATGAAACCATCACGAGTTTGTGCCCATTTTAAAACGACATAGGGCCGTTTATGTTCATGAAAAGTGTAAAAAGCTTTGTTAAGATCCCTGCACTTTCCCTCTAAGATCCCTTCAATAACCTCTACCCCTTCTTTTTTCATTATATCTATTCCTTTTCCGGAAACTTTCCCTGAAGTATCTCTTGCTCCAATCACAACTCTGGGAATGCCCAGTTTTGCAATCATTGCTGCACATGGAGGTGTTTTGCCATAATGCGAGCAAGGTTCAAGATTCACATACAAAGTAGAAGATTTTAACAATGATTTATCTTTTACTGTATTTACAGCAACAACTTCGGCATGGGGCATCCCCGATTTCAAATGAAAACCTTCTCCAATAATTCTTCCCCCATGCACAATGATCGAACCAACCATAGGATTGGGATAAGTCTCACCTCTTGCGATAGAAGCTAAATCCAGGCAACGCTGCATGTAAAATTCATCTACTTCGTTTTCAGTCATTGATTTTTTGTATTTTTACGCCACAAGCGTGTTTACCATTCTCACTTAAACAAAAATAAGAATAAAAGCACATCTCAAAATTATTCCCGGTTAATTTTTATTTTCAGCAATAACAAAAAGCAACAAAAAATTCATGGAAGCAAAAAATATTTCAGTAGAAAAAGCGAAAAACACCATGCTTTACCAATTGGCTGAAATCTTCGAAAAAAGAGAAATTCTTTTCCTTTCTGATATGCTTCTCGGATTTTTAATGGATGTATCAAAATCAAGAATTCATACTGAACCCAACCAACTATTAAGCAAAAAAGAAGAAAAAGTCTTTTTGCAGGCATTGGAAAGATTAAAGCAAGA
>CAYVSF010000225.1:0-5615 GCA_964453775.1 uncultured Bacteroidales bacterium | reverse complement strand
ATTGGTGCCCAGGGAGATGATAATTAAATCGGGCTGCAGTTTCTCCAGATCGTTTTTTAACAGCGGATACTTCAAATAGCTTCCTGCTGTAGCACCGTTCAGTCCTATCACATGATAATTGAAACGGCTGTTTTGTTTATTCAGCAACAGACCATACAGTGTAATGGGTGCTTGGTTCGGATAAAAACTAAGTTTTAAGGAATCTGCCGGGTTGTTTAGCTTAAAAAAGGTTTTTTGCCTAAAGCTTTTTTTAGATTTGATGCTGTCGTTGACCCGTATTATCGCACCGGGCGAGTGCCAAACTTCCACCTGATCAAAACTATAACGATTGGGAGAATATTTTGGATTTAGTTTGATTTTAATGTGTGCAATGCTATCTGTAGTAGCGCTGATTCCCATAAGGCCCAGGTTATTGGATGTATCCCTGTCGGTATTTTTGATAAAACTCCAGCTTCCGTGGATGGTGGTTTTTAGGTAATAGGGATTATTTGAACCGGCAAGCTGATAAGGGAATAAGACTCCCGGAGAAAGGAGGCTGTCTTTGTTGAAAAGGTGATGGTTGAATTGATACCTGATTTTTTCCCCAAGGAAGCCTGCCTGTAAATGAGAATCACCGATATGAATTATTTGGACGGTTTTATCTTTATTTCTGCATTTCTTTACGAAGTTGTCAATGCGCTTTCTATCTCCGGGGATAATTAGGTTCTTTTCTTTCCTGATAAAATCAAGACTATCCTTTGGACCTGCGAACAGGATTGAGGTGTAAAAAAGTAAGTTGAGGATAGTTAATGTTGATTTCATCTGTTTTGTTCTTCTTTTTCGTTTATGTAATTGTTGTATTCATTCATCAGGGATTGGTAAAAGGATTTTGCAATTACCCTGGAGCCTGTGTAGGTAAAATGCGTATAATCTTTTCTTGCAAGCGGGGGATCGTGATTTACCCATGCCGGCATTGAATTTGTTCCGCCCATCGCTTCATAAGTATCCCAGAAAGCACAATCTGCTTTAAATGCAGCTGATTTCTGGGCATCCCGGATGGCAGTGATGTTGGGATAAGAGACATATTCACCCCTTACATTTCTTGACATGTCTGAAACACCCAGTACCAGGATACACATGTCCGGATCAATGCTTTTTAGCAATCGCAATTGCTTGTAAAATTGTCGTTCGTAATAACTGTAATTATCAATAATATGCGGCACTACATTTACCCCAAATTGAAAAAGAATCAACTTCACATTCAGTCTTTTCATCATTTCCCTTAAAAAGGGGATATCTGTCCGGGTAAAATCTGTTCCACTACTTCCCCTTAGAGGAATGTTATCCATTGCAATTCCTTCTCTGCCATCAATGGCCATTGCAAAGATATCAGGGCTGTCCATTCCTTTGAACGAAAGGGTGATCTCATCTACGGTGTTGCCCAAATCCCATGTAACGACATTTAAATTCCTGTTGGCTGGGATGATTTCAGCATCGATAGATTGATTCTTATACTGTAATTCACTAATAAAGGGTTGGTTATTATAGCCATAAAATAATTTGAGTTGCTCAAACTCCCTTGTTCTGTAATAGCTTATATTGGAGGGTTTTATGTTGATTCTGGCTTCGTATTCTTTCGTATTTTTTATTGCATAGGGAGCGAAACGGCTAAAACTCATCAATGCGCCAAGACGCTTATGAGGAATAGTTCCTCTTTCTATACTCTTGATGGTGTATCTGCCCCATTGGCCTTCCCGAATAATTCTCAATGAGGTTTCTGTTCCTTTAATTAACACTGCCGGAAACATTCCCATGCCCGAGCCTCCAAACTCTTTTTGTAATTCATTGCGCACCAGGGAGGTAATGCGATCTCCTTCGATTTGAGAGTCGCCATAATGGAGTATGCGAATAAGTTCCTCGTTCTCTTTCAATGCTGATAAAGTATTGAAGAAAGGATACAAAGCTTTTTTATCGGGATATTCTATGGGGGCATAAAATACAGCTCTTTTTTTTGTTGGCTTTGCCTTTTCCAGAATACTGTCTTTTCTTGTGGTAAGGCTGTCTTTTTTTTCAGGAATGGAATCGATTCTTAATTCATCTGTGATGATTAGGCTGTCTAGCTTTTTTGTGAGGTTTTTCGGAATTTGGGGTTTCTTTTTTTCTGCTAAGCTTAAGAGTTCATCAGGATTTGGGTACTTAATCTTAAGATTTCCGAGATGAAGCCCCTCTTCTGGAATTATGAAAGATAACGATAACAGAAGAATGATTGTTGTTAACAGTATAATCAGCGTATGAATTGGCTTCATAAGATATATTCAGCTATCGACTCCCTTTGTAGGAGTTGCTTTAAAGATATTAATAATTCCTGATAAATAGCGGAACGGGAGATATCTTTTTAGGTTAATGTTATCTTGTGTTTTTGTATATTCCTGAATACAATTAGCCTTTATCAATCGCAAAAGATTATGATTTGGGCTTTATTTTGATCCATTGTCCTGCTCTTAATTCCCTGCCGGTATTAAAATTGTTTAAATGTAAAATATCCTGATCAGAAATGCCCGGATATTTTTTGGCAATGTCCCAAATGGTTTCTCCTGAACGTACTTTGTAGTATTCGTAATTCTCATCCAGTTTTGTTTCTTCCTCTTCATTCAACTGGGTAACCGGTCGGCCAATTCGTTCCTGTTTCTCTTCAAAACTCAAGGAGTTCACGGGTTTGTAATAGTTTGCTTTGCTATTCGGCACATAAACAGCCAGGTTTTGGCCTACACGGATCATGCTTCCTCTGATTCCATTCCAGTAGCGTAAATCGGAAGCTCTTACATTGTACCACTCGGCAATATATCCCAGGTTGTCCCCTGGTTTTACTTTGTAAATTAGCTTCGTCCTGCCTGATGGAACCTGATGCACATATTGTGAGCGCTGTGGGGTTTTTATTTTATTATCCCCGGTGAAATAGATTGAATCTTTATAAACAAAAATAGAGTCTCTTAAATCAATAAAATTTCCACTGTGAAGAACGGGGATGGTTAGTGCCATTTTTTCATTTTTGGCAGGGATAATGTCTTTTCGGTATTGGGGATTTAAATCACGAAGTTGCTGAATGGGAATTTGCAAGACTTCTGCAACCTGTTTTAGATGTAGGTTATCTGATATCATGATTGTGTCTGTGGCAAATGGGAAGTCTATTTTTTGTCTTGCCAGGTGATGCTCTTCGTAATAATTCATAGTATAGGCAGCAGCAATAAAAGCCGGTACATATCCTCTGGTTTCCCGGGGAAGATAATAATAGATATCCCAGAAGTCTCGTTTTCCTCCGGTTCTTCGAATGGCTTTACTTACATTTCTGGGGCCGCAATTGTAGGCGGCAATAACCAGGGTCCAATCATGAAAGATATCGTATAGATCGCTAAGGAATTGAGCGGCTGCATAGGTCGACTTGATTGGATCTCTTCTCTCATCCACGTAAGAATTCATGGTTAAATCATACATTCTTCCTGTCCCGTACATAAATTGCCAGATACCGGTTGCTCCAACGCGGGAAACTGCCCTTGGGTTTAAGGCAGATTCTATGATGGCCATGTATTTTAGTTCTGTAGGAAGCCCATATTCTTCCAGTATGCTCTCAAAAATAGGGAAGTAATAGTCGGCCATGGCCAACATATACTGGACATTTTCTCTTCTTTTCTTTGTATAAACATGGATGTAGTTACGTACAATTTTATTGTAGCTTAATTCCACGACAGATGGAATATTTTGCAACCGGGCAATATAAACAGAGTCAGAGAACTCAGGTATGTCAGAAGCAACACTATCAACCCTTTCATTTTTGTCAATGGCATTTTTGATATACCATAGATGAATTAAGCTGTCCAGATTTTCATGAAAGTTGGTAAGCAGGCTGTCCTGGTAAATATGTTTTTTTTGTTGGACAGACTGCGCCATGGATGAAACCGGCATGGCAAAAATTAGGAAAAGGATGATATATAGGCTTCCGCGCATAATTTCAACGTTTTGGTACGAAATTAAGCATTAGAATTTAAAACTGCACGAAATTCCCAGAGTATTTTGGCTGTAAGTCGTATTCATCAAGGTAGGTTCCAATCTTAAGGATAAATCATCATTGATTTCATAATTGTACAAATGCGCATCAACAGTGGCATCTATGATGTTTAGCACATACGTAAATGATAAGAGGATGATATTAAAATCCCTGTCCCGCCGATAGCTGTCCTTAATTTTCCCCAGAATTTCTGTATTGGTGTAGACTTCAAACTGGGATATAAGGCCGTCGTTCATATCACTATAGGCATTTTTATATTTTATGTATTGTTTATTGTTGTAATCAATGAGGTAAACGAAAGTTCCAGCAAGGCCATAAATTACAGGTATTTTCCAGTATTTTTTGTTATAAGCCTGTCCCAGGCCAGGTAATACTGCAGAATACATGGTTGCCCGGTGGGGGGAATGTACTTCGCGCTCGGGAACACGATACCTAAACGATTGCTGCCCTTGTTCATCTTGTGATAAAGTGATCAAGGGCAGAAATGTTATGAATAATACGAGTATATTTTTTTTAAGAAGGTTCATTCTTTTTTACGATGATGATTCACCCAGAAGACTCATGATTCTTTCCAGATCCTCATCCGATTTAAAAGGAATAACGATTTTCCCGGCTCCCTTATTGCTTCGTTTAAAATCGATTTCAGTAGCAAAGAAATCCTTTAAATGTCTTTTTACCTGTTGATATTCTTCGGGGAGGGATTCTTTTTCCTTCGATTTCTTTTCTTCCGGATTGTTAATCTTGCGAATAACTTCTTCGGTTTTCCTTACCGATAAGCCTTCATCAATAATCCGGTAGTATGTTTTTAACTGGATAGCTTCATCTTCTATATTTACCAGGGCTCTTGCATGTCCCATGGAAATTTGCTTGTCTCTGATTCCCAGTTGAATTTCGGCCGGTAGTCTTAGCAGGCGCAGGTAATTTGAAATGGTGCTTCTTTTCTTTCCCACACGTTCGCTCATGCTCTCCTGGGTCAGTTTGCATTCTTCGATTAGTCGTTGATAGGAAATAGCAATTTCTATTGCGTCCAGATCTTCACGTTGGATATTCTCCACCAATGCCATCTCCAGCATGGCCTGGTCATCAGCAAAACGGATAAAAGCAGGTATTTTTTTCAGACCTGCTTCCTGTGCAGCGCGGAAACGTCTCTCTCCGGTAATCAACTGGAATTTATTTCCATCAATAGCCCTTACCGTTATGGGTTGGATAATACCAAGTTCACTAATTGATTTAGCCAGCTCACTTAGGGCTTCCTTGTCAAATTTCGATCTGGGCTGAAACGGGTTGGTTTCAATTTGTTGGATATTAATTTCGTTAACTGCATCAGCAGTAACCGGATGCTCTTGTCCGGCATCATCTATCAGCGCTCCTAATCCTCTTCCTAAAGCATTTCGTTTTGCCATATTCTGTAATCTGTAATGAAATGATAATTATTCAACTACCTTTTCAGCGTTTTTTATTTTAGTTTTATCATTGTTTTGTAGCAGTTCCCGTGCCAAATTCAGGTAATTCACTGCACCCTTTGAGTTAGCATCGTAAAGTACTACAGGTTTTCCGTAGCTTGGCGACTCAC
>CAYVSF010000224.1:0-5621 GCA_964453775.1 uncultured Bacteroidales bacterium | reverse complement strand
TACCTACCGCCACCTCGCCTAAAGTCCAGGAAATGGTATAATCCTCGCTGGTACTTGTATTACCTGCACTTGCAACCACTTCTCTTTCAATCTCTTGCGCAAATATAGCAGTTGCAAAAAACATGATTGACAATAAAAAAACAAGTCTCTTCATAACATATCATTTTATGTTGGTAAATTACTAAATATATCTTAGCATTTCAATATTACGGAGCCAGTTTCTTGAATATTTTAGCTTCTACTGTTTCTAAAAGCCGTTTTGGATGATAAGTTCTCCAATCAAAATTATTGAACATGTCCCCGGTTAAAATATAATAATCGATTCGGTAGGTATTCATTTCATCACGGATGTGATCCCTGAAATTAAGTCCAACAATCCAGCCGTCTTCCACCTCATCAAACCATTCTTCATAGTATAACTCGTCCGAAGCATGAAAATTGAGCACATTATCACCGATAAGTAAAAACTTATTAATACCACTTTCCATCAATATCTCCAAGACATTACGCTTCAAAAACATCACATCGTTGTAAAGCGTATCATTCCATTCGCCAAACAATTCAATAATGGCTGCATTTCTCTCATAATCAGCATATAAAATCTTTATATAAAGGGTATCAGAACCAAACTCATCCCATTGCGGATGAATATAGTAACCGTAAATAGCATTGGAGCAGATATACGCACTATACTCCCGTCCAAAAAAGGGCGAATGATAATCCTTCTCTGAGCGGTAGTGATTTCTCCAGGCGCTATAGGGTTCGATATCGTGCATTAAAGCGTGCCTTTATTTGAGGTACGCAAAGCTAAAGAATATGTTCAAATCACCGGTGCCTGTTCTCCAGAATTTTTTCCACATCTTTTATGCCATATCCTTTTGAAGCAAGCAGAACCATGGTGTGGTAAAAAAGGTCAGCCGCCTCATTTAAGAACAGGTCGGCATTGTTGTCTTTGGATTCGATGACCAACTCTACCGCTTCTTCTCCCACCTTCTGAGCTATCTTGTTGATGCCTTTTTGAAAAAGTTTTGTGGTATAGGAGCCTTCCGGCATTTCCTCCTTCCTGTTTAGTATAAAATTCTGTAAATAATAGAGAAATCCGTTTTTCGTTTCGATTTCATTGGTAAAACAGGTGTATGAACCGGTATGGCAAACAGGTCCTTCCGGAGTAACTTTAATCAACAAGGTATCGCTGTCGCAATCTGCCTTGATATTTTCCAAAACCAAAAAATTTCCGGAGGTCTCTCCTTTCGTCCATAAGCGCTGCTTTGTTCGACTGTAAAAAGTTACCTTTTTGGTTTTCATCGTAGTTTCCAGTGCCTCCCGATTCATAAAACCCAGCATCAGCACCTGGTTGTTACTTTCGTCCTGAATAATGGCCGGAACCAGTCCGCCTGCTTTTTCAAAATTTATGGTTGGTATTAAATCCTTCATAATATTCACAAGTTTATTTTTTAGTTACTAATTTGGTCTTGTGTAACTTACCATTCATTTTATTCGTTTCTGATATTATTCGCTTTTCTTACACTGATTGCATTATCCAACAGGTAATCTTTAAGCTTTGGCAAAGCAATCTCTTTGTAATGGAAAACACTGGCTGCCAGTGCTGCTTCAACGTCAGCCTTTTTAAATACATCGGCAAAATCCTGCATAGTTCCTGCTCCACCAGAAGCAATTACAGGAATACTTAATTTATCTGTAAGCGCTTTTAGCGGCTCTGCAGCAAATCCACTTTTTGCACCGTCATGATTCATCGAGGTAAACAGAATCTCACCGCATCCCCGTTCCTGGGCCTCACGGGCCCATTCAAACAAATCTTTCCCGGTATTAATCCTTCCACCATTGAGATAAACCTGCCATTTATTGCCGTTTTTGCGGGCATCAATAGCCACCACAACAAACTGACTCCCATACTGTCGTGCCATTTCAGATATCATATTGGGATTTCTAACTGCAGCTGAATTAATACTGATTTTATCTGCCCCAGCTTTTAACAAGATATCCGCATCGCGAAGGGAATTTATTCCGCCACCTACAGTAAATGGTATTTGTAAATTTGCCGCTATTTCTTTTACCAAATCCGCAAACAGTTTTCTTTTTTCATGTGTTGCCGTCACATCCAGGTAGACGAGTTCATCGGCACCCTGGTCGCTGTAATATTTTCCCAGTTCAACAGGATCTCCCACATCAACTAAGTTTTTAAAATTGATGCCTTTTACGGTTTTTCCATCCTTCACATCCAGGCATGGAATAATTCTTTTTGCCAGCATAGTTTTAGGTTTTTAGATAGTTTGAAATTTGATCCAGAGTTATTCTGCGCTCATAGATCGCCTTCCCTGCAATGACCCCGAAAACGCCACTGCTTTCCAAAGCTTTTATATCGTCAAAGCTTGCAACACCACCGCTGGCAATTATTCGCAAATCTGTAAAGCTTTTTACCAGCGATCTATAAAAAACAGCAGAAACCCCTTCCAGCATTCCGTCTTTATCAATATCCGTAACGGCTGCATAATATCCACCTGCTTTCAAATAATCTTCCAATAGCTTCATCAAATCCATTCCACCATCTTCTTTCCATCCATTAATTTGTACTCTTCCTTTTCTGCTATCAGCAGCCAGGACTATTCGCTTAGGACCATAATTTTCCAGTATCTCCCTAAACAGTGGTTGGTTCTTAACTGCCAAAGATCCAATGTTAACACGTTCAGCTCCCGCATCCAGTATGCGACGAACATCGATCTCGTTTCGCACTCCTCCTCCAAAATCAATAGACAATCCTGTTCCCGAGGCTATCTTTTCCAAAACCCTGTAATTCTGCAATCGAAAATCGCGGGCACCGTCTAAATCAACCAAATGCAGATACTGCACTCCTGCCGATTCAAAATCTTTAGCCATTTGAACCGGTTCCTCGCTGTATTGTTTGAGATTTCCGTAATCTCCTTGTTTTAATCGTACGCACTTGCCTCCTATCAGGTCAATTGCCGGTATAATCTCTATCATAATTCAATAAAGTTTTTTAAAATTCTCATTCCGGTCACTCCACTCTTCTCCGGGTGAAATTGTGTTGCATAGTAATTCTCATAGTGCAGAGCAGCGCTGAAATTTGTTTCATAATCAGAAGCCGCAATTGTGTAATTATTTTCACCAACGTAATAGGAATGAACAAAATAGACATAGCTATCATCTTCAATGCCCTTAAAAACAGGAGATTTTAGATTTCGTATTTGATTCCATCCCATATGAGGCACTTTTTTAGGAACTGTAAACTTTTCTACCTGGCCGGGAATCAGCCCCAGGCACTTTGTATTTCCTTCCGATGAAAAGTCACACATTAGCTGCATTCCCAAACATATTCCTAAAACAGGCTGTTCAAGAGACAGCAACATTTTATCCAGCTGCTGATAGCGCAAGTAAGCCATGGCCGAAGAAGCTTCGCCCACCCCGGGAAATATTACCTTATCTGCATTTTGGATGGTTTGCGGATTCCCTGTAATTAATGGTTCTACTCCCAGTTTTATTAATGCATTTCTCACACTTTCTATATTTCCTGCGTTGTATCGTATTATGGCAATTTTCATAGGTTTTAGTTTAATGGTTACGTGTTTTAATTATTCTTTATTAAGCAGATTTAAGCATTCAATCTGTCGATTATTCCCTTTGAGGATGGCAGATAAGCTCTTGCTTTATCGATTCTTAAAGCCAAATCGAGCGACCTGGCAAAGCCTTTAAAGATGGCTTCTACTTTATGGTGCTCATTCTCGCCTTCTACTTCTACAAAAAGGTTACATCCCGCTGCAAAAACGAAAGACTTAAAAAAGTGCCGAACCATCTCCGTGGGCATCTGCCCAAGATATTCTCTTTGAAAATTCGCCTTCCAAATAATATCCGGCCGGCCTCCAAAATCGATGGCAACAGTTGCCAAAGATTCATCCATTGGTGCCATAAAACCATAGCGATAGATGGATCTTTGCTTCTTTACCAACTCCCCAATTGCCTTCCCCAAACTAATGGCTGTGTCTTCTATGGTATGGTGCTCATCCACTTCCAAATCGCCTTTGGTTTCCAGGTAAATATTTATTCCTCCATGGACTGCAATTTGGGCCAGCATGTGATCAAAGAAAGCTATACCGGTATTAATTTTATAGTCGCCGGTTCCCGGAATCTGCAATTTCATTTCAATTGTAGTCTCCTTACTTTCGCGTTTCTGGCAAACAGTTCCAAACTTCCGTTCTATGGAATCCACTACCTCTTTCCATCCAAAAGTCGTTTCACCATCTTCCCTAATTAGAATCCCAGTCGTGCCCATGTTAGCTGCCAACTGCATATCCGAATCCCTGTCTCCTATAACAAAGGAGTTTCCTAAATCATAATTGCCATTTAAATACGCTTCTACCAGTCCTGTTGAAGGTTTTCTGTTTTCTGATGGGTCTGCAGCTGTACTGGTATCAATAAGTACAGCATCAAAATTTATCCCCTCGTTGCGAAGAGCAGTTAAAAGATTCTCCTGCACCAGATCAAATTTCTCCTTTGGGTAAGCAGGGGTGCCTAATCCATCCTGATTTGAAACCATCACCAATTTAAAATCATAACTCGATATCAGGTAGGATAAACTGCGAAATACACCCGGTAAAAACTCCAATTTCTCCAGGCTGTCAATTTGCTCATCTTCAGGTTCTTTTATCAAAGTACCATCACGATCGACAAATAAGACCGGTCTTTTTTCTTTTGTGTTCATTTCATCCATATTTTTTAATTAAGCCAGGGTATAACAGCTGCTTTTTTCATACTCCTTCATTGCAGCTAACAATTTCTTATTCTCCGAAGGTTTACCCATTGTTATCCTTACACAACCTTCACAACCGGGCTCCCCAGAGCGATCGCGAATCAATATTTGCTTTTCCCGCAAATACATAAAAAGTTCCCCGGGTTTGTCTACTTTTACAAGTAAAAAGTTGGCATCCGATGGATAAACTTTCTGCACATAAGATAAGCGTGGCAATTCCTCGTTCAGGTAATTCCGCTGTCGTAACACCCGCTGGATAATTTCATAAAAACCAGCACGCTCATTCTTGATTTTATCATAAGCTATCTGCTGACTTATCGAATTGACATTGTAAGGAAACTTAATTTTTGTGAGTGCCTCAACAATTTCCCGGTCTGCAAAAGCCATTCCCAGACGAATACCTGCCAAGCCCCATGCCTTACTCAATGTTTGCAGTACAACCAAATTCTTAAACTGATTGATGAGCGGCAAGAGCGATCCTGCAATGGAGAAATCCACATACGCTTCATCGAGTATCACTAAGCCGTTAAAACGCGTAAGAATATCAACGATGTCGGGTATTTTTAGACGATTTCCGGTAGGATTATTCGGACTGCAGATGAAAATTAGTTTTGTTTTTTCTGATACTTGATCCCATATCGATGTCACATCCAATTGAAAGCCTGGGCTAAGGTTTACTTTTTCCACCTCCACCCCGTTCACATTGGCACAAACCTCATACATGCCATAGGTAGGTGGATTTACCAGGATACTTTCCTTTCCGGGTTCACAAAATGCCCGGATAAACAAATCGATAATTTCATCGCTTCCATTCCCAAGAAACACCTGACTGGCAGAC
>CAYVSF010000223.1:0-5636 GCA_964453775.1 uncultured Bacteroidales bacterium | reverse complement strand
GGAAAATTGGGAAGAAGCGAAAAAATTGTTCCAAAAGTTTTTGCAGGTTTAAAAAACACTTACCTTTGTTCGTGATTTTACGAAATACAAACATTTAGCAGAAAGAATATGTATATTAAGATACTAGGTACAGGTTGTCCCAAATGCAAAAAACTTGAAGAGCGCACGAAAAAGGTAGCACAAGATTTAGGGATTGAAGCTGAAATTTCCAAAGTGGATGATATTACAGATATTATGAACTATGGCATTCGCCGCACACCGGGTTTGGTTATCAATGACAAGGTAGTTTTTAGCGGTCGCATTGCCACGGAAAAAGAGATTGCTCAATTCATCCAAGCCGAAAAATAGGAGGCAGGTCCTTTGATTTTATTGCCCAATATGTTGGTCATTCGCGGAGTGATGGGAACAAAAAAAACGATTGTTTACATCCTGTTGGTGGTTGTGCTGGCGACCATATCAGGTTTAATTTATGGAATGATATAAAAATAGAAGAATATGGAAACGTATTTACAACCCAAATACCAGGACTTTCATCTGGAAGGCGTGCAGCATGTAAGTCCAAAAGAGGCGTATGAAGCTGCAAAAAAGCAACAGGCAGTGCTGGTGGATGTAAGAGAAACCCACGAAGTAAACAGGAGGGAAGCGGATCTTCCCGGTGTATTGTATCATCCCATGTCTGTGATTATGGATCGTTTGGTCTATATCCCTTCTGATCAGCCGGTGTATGTCCTGTGTGAAGAAGGTGTTCGAAGTGTGAAAATTGCCAACCTGCTTAAATTGCAGGGCTTTGAGGCAACAGCCAACGTGGATGGCGGATTGAAAGCCTGGGTAGCATTGGGATTGCCCTGCAAGGAGAGTCAGCATGGAAGTTGCAGCAGTTGTGGCTGCGGCTGCTCTTAAATCAGAAATAAAAACATGAGAATACTGATTTTATGCACCGGAAATTCCTGCAGAAGCCAGATGGCACATGGGTTTCTGCAATCTTTTGATTCATCCCTGAAGGTGCGCTCTGCAGGAACCGAAGCTTCCGGGAAGGTGAATCCCAGATCTATTCAGGTGATGCGGGAAGCCGGGATTGATATAAGTTCGCATACTTCCGATTCGGTGGACCAGTACCTGGATGAAACCTGGAACTACGTGATTACCGTTTGCGGCGGGGCCAACGAGAACTGTCCTGTTTTTTTGGGAAAGGTGAAGCACCGCCTGCATATGGGATTTGATGACCCTTCGGAAGCGGAAGGTTCGGAAGAGTACATTATGTCTGAGTTTTACCGGGTGAGGGATGAGATAAGGAAGACTTTTATGCTTTTTTATGACAGGCATCTTAAGAATACCTGATTCTTTTATCCCCGAATAGTTTAGATATTTTTCGATTCTTATTAGCTTTGATGCGATGAAACTCCGTGAGAGAAATATCGAGCAGGAACTGAAATTTTCCTTTTCCCGCAGCGGGGGACCGGGAGGACAGCATGTGAACAAAACCAGTACCCAGGTGGAGTTGCGGTTTCATGTGCCTTCTTCGGAATGCCTTTCGGGGGACGAAAAGCGACGTATACTACAGAAACTAAAAAATCGGATCACCCAGGATGGGGAGTTCATTCTTACTAGTAGCGACACCCGCTCGCAGATGAAAAACAGGGATGAGGTGCTGGAAAAGTTTTACCAGCTGCTGGAGCAGGCACTTCACAGACCTAAAAAACGCAAACCTACCAAACCGAGCAAAACTGCCAAAAAAAAGCGGCTGGAGAAGAAAAAGCAACATGCCGAGAAGAAAAGTCGCAGAAAACCACCTAGTTTTTAAATTCCAATTTGATTTTAATGGGTTTGCTGCTGAAGTCGTTCATGGTAAAGCGGATTTGAGCGATGTTTTTGGCGGGAATCTGAGGCAGCCACTTTTGCAGCGGTTTCCCCCGGGCTTCTCCTTCACTGTTTATGACCTCGGTTAAAACATCCATACACTTTTCCCGGGAGGTTTCTATTTTGATTTTCTTTGTGTTTGCAGGAATATTGCAGGTTTCCTGTCGCTTTTTGCTGGTTAGGAGAATGATTTTCACAGGCCGTATTTTACGCCAAAATTACGAATTTAGCCCTAAAAATGAAGAATAGGTAGAAGGATCCCCGGAATATCGACAAATTTGTTATTTTTATGCTTTCATTAACCCTGGAAGCACTCATGAAACACAAGCCTACAATCAAACTGTTCGTGATTCTTGCCGCAGTGGCCCTGATATCATGCAAAGGTTCAAAAGATGTACAAAAGCCCCTTGTTGAAAAACCGGAAAACAGCTTTTTAAAGCTGGAAACAAATTTTTTGGAAGGGAAGGAGAATGTTCAGCAGCTCTGGATAAGAAATATCTCAAAGGATACCCTTATCTTGATCAAACCTGCGGATATCCGTATTGAAAAGCGTGGTAAAAACCAATGGAATCAGGTTCGCATTCTTCAATGTCCTTGCGGATCAGATTGTCTGCCTGGCCCGCCTCGTATGCTTCTTGCCCCTGGGCAGGAGCACAAGCTAAGCTGGGATTTGTACCTATCTTATTGTGTGAACGATCCAGGGAAGAAACTCCCCCGTGAAGTTCGCGAACTTGCTAAAGGCGGAACCTATCGTTGGGTTGTTAGCTACTTGCTTAACCAGGATAAGAAAGTAGAACAGACGGCTGTTTTTACTTTGCCCTAAGATTTCGTCCGAAAACGTACATTACCATCCGCCTGAGGACATAATAATGGTATTGTTTATTTTATAATACCTTGATAATTAGATATCTTAATGTTTTGGCACGATGATTGTTTTTCTTTTTTTAAATTCAACCAATTGAATGATGAAAAGAAAAATGAATACCGGCATAAGACTTCTAATGACAGGCATAGCTCTGGCATTTGTTCTGGTGAACTTTTCTGTGGTAATGGCAGATACAATTGAACCTGGAAGGGACAATGCCATGGAGAATGTGAGCCATGAAGAGAGTAAATCCAGCTTTAAACTGATCCTTGAAAAGCGGTTGGAAGAATTTAAAAAGCTCAAAGATGATTTTTTGAGAGATATAGAACAGAAAAATAAGTTTGGAAATGAGATGGTATCCGAAGAAGATGGTGTTAAAGACAGTATTATCATTCTTCATCATGATAATGGAGGCAGAATGCCGGCTAAAGCAATTATTAGTAAACATTCAGAGTTACGTTGATTTTAGGGTTATGGTTAAGAAAAAAGAGGCTGCTCAGTTGGTCTCTTTTTTTTGTTTAAGGTTTTTAAAGGGAGAGAGAACTCCCCATAAAATCAAGTTAAAGAGTATACAAAAAAGAGCAGCTGCACAGAATTACAGCTGCTCTTTGAGGTTTTAAATGTATATTTTTAGCTTTCTTTTGCGGGTTTTTCTGCGGTGCCTTTCAGGTATTCATCAAGGAATTTGAGCACTTTACCATAAGCTTCAATTTGGTTTTCTTTTTTTCTAAACCCGTGGCCTTCATCGTCGAATACCACATACTCTACCGGTACCCCGTTGTTTTTTGCGGCTTCAACGATTTCATCCGATTCAACCTTAAGTACACGTGGATCATTGGCCCCCTGCAATACCATGAGTGGTTTGGTGATGTTTTCGGCATGGAAAAGCGGTGATATCTTGTACAAATAGGCCGAATCCACTGCCGGATCGCCCAACTCTTTGTACAAGGCTTTGCGCTGTGCTTCCCACCAGCTTGGAATACTCTTGAGAGTTCTCAACCAGTTGGTAACACCAAAAATATTCACACCCACATCAAATTCTTCCGGAGCAAAAGTCAAGGCTGCAGCAACCATATATCCACCATAAGAACCACCAATGATTCCAATTTTTGTGGTATCTACCCATCCTGTTTTGGCCAGGTAATCTTTGGCATAGATACAATCTTTCAAATCGTGATCCCCATGCTTTCGATCGTCAAGTCCGTAGAAGGTTTTTCCGTATCCGGAGGAACCGCGGTTGTTAACAGCAATTACAGTATAGCCATGATTTACCAGGTACTGAATGGTTGGACTGTAACCAATCCTGGATTGCCCTCCGGGTCCTCCGTGTACCCAAACCAGTGCAGGTACCTTATTTTTCATGGTAGCCTGCTTTGGCTTATACAGAATGGATGGAATTTCCAGTCCGTCGAAAGAAGGATAACGAACAACCTCTGCATTCACCAGGTGTTCGGGATTGATTTCGTCATTCAGGGTATTGGTAAGTTTTGTGTACTCACCGCTATCAAAAGAGTAGGTGTAAAGATTGCTGGGTGTTATAGAACTCCCCACATAGAAGCTCATAAGCGTTTCGCTTTCCGAAATGTTTACCGAGGTGATATTTTGTTTCGGGAAATTAGGAAATTCAACGGCTTCTCCGGTTTCTGCATCAAACAACTTGATTACGGTTTGCGCATCCTGGTTGATTCCGATCATTTTGTACTTTTCATTGTACGAAAAGCCCGCATACATCACATCCCATTCTGCTTCATAAACGGTCTCGCTTTTTGCTGTCTCCAGGTTCATTTTTTTCAGATAGGTGAATTCGCTGTTCTCATCCGTTAAGAAATAGAGTGTTTGTTCATCCAGGCTAAATTGCAAAGGACGGAAAGTGGTTTCTTCAATATCTTTTAGCAGTTTGATTTCATCCTTTTCCCTATCGTAGAGGAGCATTTTTGTATAAGAACGTGTTACAGGCTTTGTAAGTGCAATGTAACGCTCATTGCGGGAAATATCTCCCACGTAATAGCCATTTGTATTTTCAAAAAGGAGTTCAGCTTCGAAATTTTCAATATCCATTTTGTACAGATCCATGTAGCGGGGATCCCGTTTATTACTCTGCACATAGAACGCCTGTTTGTCGCGCGTCCATCCGGCGAATGAAGCCCTGGCGTTTTCCCAGGGGGTAATGTCGGTGATGCTGCTGTCGCGATCCAATACAAAAAGATGGTAAATTTCATTTCCTCCATTATCAGAAGAAAACATAATTCGTTCATCGTTGGGGAAATAGCCTACAATGTAGCTTGTTTCTTCGCGGTTGGTTAATTGTTTTGCTTCACCACCATCCACAGGCATTTCATAGATGTTGTAAACGCCGGATTCATTGCTGCTGAAGGCAATTTTTGTTTCATCCGGACTGAAAGAACTCCCCATTACACGGGTATTATCCATGAACTGTTCAATGGTGTATTGCTCAATTTCAACCGCTTGTTCGGTTTGGCAGGCTACAGCAATAAGTGCTATAGCAGTAAGGAAGAAAAATTTTCTCATAGTTCTATATTTTAGGGTTGTTTAATAGTAAGACTGTTTATAATGCATATAGTTACATGTTATCTTGATTCACTTTAAATTATGACTTTCACAAAACATTCCAGACTAAATGATGTAGTAATGAATGAACAAATAAAAATACCGGAAATTATGGAAACTGTCAAGTTGCACAATATCAAACAAGATGTATCAAGAATCGGATTGGGAACCTGGGCCATTGGTGGATGGATGTGGGGAGGTACAGATGAAAAGCAATCCATTCAAACCATTTTGCAGGCCTTTGATAAAGGGATCAACCTGGTAGATACAGCACCTGTTTATGGTTTTGGAACCTCAGAACGCATTGTGGGAAAAGCGTTGAAAGAATACGGCAAACGTGAAGATG
>CAYVSF010000222.1:1509-5646 GCA_964453775.1 uncultured Bacteroidales bacterium | reverse complement strand
ATCCCAGTGCTGGCTTTGTAAACAGCCGACAAACAACCTATCACTTACAACCTGGCGATCAGCTGTATATTAAAGTATTTAGCACCGACCCCAAGACCGCCAGGTTGTTTCAAAGTGATTTTCCCAATCATATGAGCGATGTATACCAAAACCTGAATTCTTACCGGGTGAGTGAGGACGGGTACATCAATTTTTCTTTCATCGACAAAATGTATGTGAAAGGACTTACGGTGAAACAGGTGAATGAAACCATGCAGGAAACTATCAATGAATATTTTAAAGAAGCTACGGTCGTGGTGAAGCTTGTGAATTACAGGGTTTCTGTGCTTGGCGAAGTGAAGAACCCCGGAACATTCATGATCGAAAACCGGCAGGTGAATATCCTGCAGGCACTTTCAGAAGCCGGTGGTATTAACGACTTTGGAAACAGGAAACAGGTGAAATTGGTACGTCAAACCCTGGAAGGTTCAGAAATGTACTACCTGGATTTAACCGATAATGGCGTGCTGCAATCGGATCAATTCTATCTGATGCCCAATGATGTGCTTTATGTGGAACCATTGGGAAGCAAATCCTTTGCTTTCGAAAATTTCCCCTATGGCATCTTCCTGTCCACAATTTCTACTGCTGTACTCGTCTATTCAGTGTTTGTTAAATAAGATTTTATACGTCTATGCCGGGTCAGGATTTCATTGAGCAGGAACAATTTCGGGAAGAAAACATCGATATTAAAGCCTATATCATTAAATTTCTTTATAAATGGTATTGGTTTGTGATTAGTGTGGTTTTATTTATGGCCCTGGGCTACCTGTATGCGAAAACCAGGGTGCCACAATACAGGGTGGGTACCACGCTGCTCATTAAAGACGAAAGCAGCCTCATGGATCCGGAGGCCGTGCTTAAATCGGAGTTTTCTTCTTCCAACTTTTTTAACGACTATAAATTGCAAAATGAAATCCAGGTGTTGCGCTCTTATGGTCTTACAAAACAAGCCTTCAGAAAATTGGATTTTTCGGTAGATTATTTCGAAGAGGGATATTTTCGCGATACGGAACTCTATAGCAGAAAACCTTTCACGGTGGTCTATGATTCTGCGCATGTGC
This sequence comes from uncultured Bacteroidales bacterium, assembly GCA_964453775.1. GTDB lineage: Bacteria > Bacteroidota > Bacteroidia > Bacteroidales > UBA12077 > CAYVSF01. The sequence continues at coordinate 4,543 of CAYVSF010000222.1, read as the reverse complement.
AGACCCTGGGAGCCCCTTTCAGAGTGAAATTTCTGGACGGCGAAAGATTTATGATATCGGCCGAAGCAGAGGAATTTTCCCTCTACGATTATCGGGATGACCACATAAGAGGGAAAAGGATGAATTTGTTGTTTGAAGATACCCTGCGCTTTGGAGAAAAGGTGACAACGGATAATTTTTCCTTCTGCCTGAAACGAGAAATCGCCCAACCGGAAAGTAATAATGAGTACTATTTCCGCTTTCGTAGTCTCAATTCTCTTATTTTTCAGTATTCGAACTTCGATATTCAGGAAATCGACTATTCATCCGTGGTAAAGCTGACCCAGGAAACGGCCAATGTGGAGAAATCGCTACTGTTCCTTAAAAGCCTAACGACCACTTACCTGAATAGGGGCGTGAGTAAGAAAAACAGCATTGCACAAAATACCATACAATTTATTGATGACCAATTACGCGATATTTCTGATTCCTTGCAAATGGCCGAGGAACGACTGGAACGGTTTAGATCCAATAACCAGGTGATGAATATTGATTACCAGGCACAACAGGAATATACCCGTATGGAAGCCTTTCAGGAACAAAAGGCCAATATCCTCCTTAAATTGAAGTACTATCGCTACCTGAAAGATTACATGAACGAGAATAAGGATTTCCAGGATATTATTGCTCCATCCGCTATGGGCGTGAGCGATCCCCTACTCAATGATTTGATCCTGGAGCTTACCCGTCTGAATTCCGAAAAAGTGGAGGTGATGGTGAATTCTAAGAAAGACAATCCCTATTTGGAAAGCATCCGGCAACGCATTGAGAACCAAAAAAATACCCTGGAAGAAAATGTGGAAAACCTTATCGGGCAGGCTGAAATTTCGCTTGCAGATATCGATGGGAGAATTGAAAAATTGAGCGATAAACTGAGCGGATTACCCCAAACCCAAAGGCAACTCATCAGCTTTGAGCGTGCTTTCCAACTGCACGACGAATTGTATACTTTCCTGTTAAAGAAACGCTCTGAAATGGAAATTGCCAAAGCTTCCAATGTCCCCGAACACGAAATGCTCGATGTTCCCAGGCTGCTGAGTCAGGGTCCGGTTGCACCCAACAAGCGGATCATCTATATCCTGAGTTTTATACTTGGACTGGGTGTTCCGGCAATGCTTATTTTGCTTATGGACTATTTCAATGACAAGGTAACCGACCTGGATGAATTGGAACGAATAAGCCCTTACCCGCTGCTGGGGAATATTCCACATAAGAAAATTTCGGGAAACCTGGTCATGAAAGACGGAACACCCGTTATGTCGGAGGCCTTTCGATCCCTGAGGAATAACTTTGAATTCCTAACCGGGGATGTCAAACATCCGGTAATTCTTATCAGTTCCAGCATGATGGGAGAGGGTAAAAGTTTTGTTTCCCTGAACCTGGCCCATAGTTTTGCTTTGTATGAGAAGAATGTGGTGCTATTAAGTTTCGATTTAAGAAGACCCACCCTCACGAAAGAGATGCAGGTGAGTAAAAGCGTGGGATTGAGCAACTATTTAAGTGGGCATGCCGACATTGGAGAGATCATTAATCCTTCCAAAGTGGATCATTTGGATCTGATTCCTTCTGGCCCCATTCCGCCCAATCCAACAGAACTCATCGCTTCACCAAAATGCCAGGAATTGTTTGCCTTTTTGAAAGAAAAGTACGATTATGTGATCATCGATTCCCCACCCCTGGGAATCCTTACCGATGCCCTCATGCTAAGCAGACATTCCGATGTGAACTTGTATGTGGTAAGGCAAAACTACACCCGTAAGCGACTCTTTGCCGGAATTATGAAGAATGTACGGCAAAAAGACTTTACCAACTTACACCTTATTGTGAACGATATCAAAAAGAAAACCCACCCCTATAGCTACCATTATAATTATGGATACGGCTACGCCTATAAATATCCCAATGAATCCTGATTTGTGGATAAAAACATCTGAATAGTTATCCACTATGCTTCAATGCTTTGTTGTTAGATTTGCTTAAGTAGTTAACATTTTTTGTTAATTACTTCTTATTGGCTTAAACCTTTTTCGTTTTTTGTTTTCTTAAATTTGGACGGAAGGAAGTTGAAAATGATTTAACATTTAGTTCACATTGGAGCTGTTTGTTTTTTCTACATTTGTCTCCTTCAAAAGAGGATAACAAAGAGAAAAAAGGAAATGAAAAACCTTTCCTCATGGCAAAAACTTCAGGAAGTGCAATATCCATTGTACCGTATATATTTAAAACCAATTTTTATATTTCAAACTCTAAAATTAATCGCAAATGAAGTTAATGAAAACAACGATTCTTGCGGGCTTGCTGATGTTTGTATCAAGCCTTAGTTTTGCGCAAGGTACCACAACTGCCGCGATCAACGGTCGTGTTATAGACAGCAACGGGGAAACCCTTCCCGGAGCTACTGTACAGGCAGTGAATGAGTCTACCGGTGCAAAGTATGCCGGTATTACCAATGCTACTGGTAACTTCAACCTGCTCAACATGAATGTGGGTGGTCCTTATACCATCACGATCTCCTATGTGGGTTATGAAGATTATGTGAAAAAGAATGTGTACCTCAACCTGGGACAGACATTCCGTATCGAAGCGCAAATGAGTGAAACTGCTGTTGAGCTCGAAGAGGTAGTGGTACAGGCCAAGCGTGTACAGGATTTTCGCGTTATCGACGGGAACCGCACAGGTGCTGAAACCGTGGTTGGTGAAGAGCAAATTACCAATATGCCAACTATTAATCGCGACCTGACAGATTATGCACGCTTAACACCTCAAGCAACCGTGGGTGACGATGGAGCTATCTCTATTGCTGGTATCAACAACCGCTATAATTCTATCTCTATCGATGGGGCGGTAAACAACGACGTATTCGGGCTTTCGCCCACAGGAACTAATGGTGGACAAACAGGGGGATCGCCTATTTCTATGGATGCTATTGAGCAGTTCCAGATTGTACTGGCGCCTTACGATGTACGCCAGAGTGGTTTTGCCGGTGCCGGGATTA
>CAYVSF010000222.1:0-1409 GCA_964453775.1 uncultured Bacteroidales bacterium | reverse complement strand
ATTGTACTGGCGCCTTACGATGTACGCCAGAGTGGTTTTGCCGGTGCCGGGATTAATGCTGTTACACGAAGCGGATCGAATAAATTTAAAGGTTCTGCTTACTACCTCACAAGAAACGAAAACCTGGCAGGAAAAACACCTACAAGCGTATCGGAAGATGATCGCGAAAAGCTTGCTGATTTCTCTGCTAAAACATACGGATTCCGACTGGGAGGACCAATTATCGAGAATAAATTGTTCTTCTTTGTAAGTACCGAATTCCAGAGAAATGAAACACCTGATCCATTCAACTTTGATAACTATTTGGGTGAGTCTACACAAGCTGATATTGATAATCTTGCTGATTTCTTAGTTTCAGAATTTGGCTATGATCCGGGTGGATACCTCAACAATGCCAGTACCCTGGAAAGTGATAAGATTTTTGCCCGTATCGACTGGAACATCAATACCACGCACAAATTGATGTTACGCCACAGCTACACCAAGCACGAAGCTGTGAATGCAAGCGGATCGAACCGCTATGGTATCAGCTTCTACAATACAGCCGAATATTTCCCCAGTGTAACCAATTCTACAGCTTTGGAATTAAAGAGTAACTGGGAAGACAAAGCGAACAACCTGATCATTGGGTATACGACTGTACGTGACGACAGGGATCCCTATGGAGACAACTTCCCGGCTGTAACCATTCGCGATGGCGATGACGGAAGTATCTATTTCGGTTCGGAACCCTACTCAACGGCGAACATGCTGGATCAGGATGTGCTGACCTTAACCGATAACTTTAGCATATACAAAGGAAAACACACCATTACCATTGGTACCAGCAACGAATATAGTTCCACTTACAACCTCTTTATGAGAAAGAACTTTGGTGACTATGACTATAGCAGTCTGGCCGATTTTCTTGCTTACGAAACCACACCTGCTTACCAGTATGAAAGAGGTTACTCTTTAATTCCTGGTGATATCACAGGTGACGGCGCAGAAGCTGCTGCCGAATTCCGCATGCTGCAATTGGGCGCTTACATTCAGGATGAATGGCAATACAGCGAAGATTTCAAAATGACCCTGGGTATTCGTATGGATATGCCGGTATTCCTTGACAGTCCTAAAGAAGATACCCACTTCAACGAGGTGACTGCCCCAATGATTGAAGCGGCTGGCTATGATTTGGAAGGCGCAAAAGCCGGGCAGATGCCAAAACCACAAATTTTATTCTCGCCCCGTCTTGGCTTTAACTGGGATGTAACCGGTGATGATCAAACTCAGATTCGTGGTGGTTTGGGTATCTTTACAAGCCGTCTGCCTTTGGTATGGCCCGGAGGTTCTTTCACCAACAATGGTGTAAACATCGGTGGAGTATTCCATCGCAGCGAATGGGGTGAAGATATTTACTTCGAGCCCGA
>CAYVSF010000221.1:0-5654 GCA_964453775.1 uncultured Bacteroidales bacterium | reverse complement strand
TTCTAATTTATAAGATAACCTACTATATTCATATTCTGCTTTTTCTTCTATTTCGACGAAAGAAATGGTAAAACATTATACGATTTCGGAAAAAAACTATTCATGGGTCATGGATATAGAATATTCAGAGTCTAATGATTGTTTTTGGATAGGATCAGCAGAAAAGATTTATTGTTTTGATGGTCATACAATAAAAAGCTATAAGAATACATTAGGTCAAGATTTTAATTGTAAAGAGATTGAATTAAGCGATAAAGGACTTTGGATAGGTAGAGGATCAGGAATTTATTTCTGGAGAAATGGACATGTTGAAGAGGTTCATTTTAAACATAAAGATATAAATAAAGCCAGGACCTATTCACTTTTAAATGATGAAAATAACTTATGGATAGGAAATATTAATGGCTTGTACAAATTTACACTTGATTCCATAAGCTATTTAGGAGTTCAAAACGAATTGTTAAGAAATAGAATTAATGATATTGAGAAATTGAACTCAATACTCCTGCTAGCCACAAACGGAGCAGGAATCCTTTTTTATGATAAATTGAATGGGGAGGTATTTCAACTTGAGACCAATAACTCCGATTTACCTTCTAATTCTATTCAGGATATTTATATTGAAAGTGACTCCATTATATGGGGAGCTACTAACAGCGGAGCTTTTAGGTTAAAAATTAAGAACTTGAAAGAAAAGAAATTTAAGTTTAATATTCTTTCTTCATATAACGGACTCCCAAGCAAAGAGGTAAATGATATTGAACTATTTTTAGATAAGGTGTTTTTTGCCACAAATAATGGTTTAGCCTTCATAGATAAAGATGAAATTAGAAAAAATAGAACACCACCCAAAATCCATATCAGAAAACTCCTAATAAATAATAGGATAGTTGATTTCAATTTTTTTAATCAATTTGATGCTGATAAAAACACAATTGCTATTGAATATATAGGATTAAGTTATCGAAAAGCCGGCGATTTAAACTATAAATTCAGAATGAACGGCCTAGACACAACATGGGTTCATACAAAACAGCGAATTCAGAGGTTTACTACTTTGGAACCTGGAAAATATAGCTTTGAAGTATTTGCCCAAAACGAAGATGGAGTATGGAGTAGCGAACCAGCAGTTTATAGTTTCCAAATAAACAAACCTTTTTACCAACAATGGTGGTTCTTGGTGTTGGCATTTATGCTGTTCTTTGCTTCATTCTGGATTATTTATAAACGAAGAATCAATGCATTAAGAAAAAAGAACCTTCTTTTGCAAAGTATTAATTCATACAAGCAAAGGATTCTTAGCCAGCAAATGAATCCACATTTTATTTTCAACACCTTAAATTCTATTCAGTATTATCTTCTTGATGAGGATATCAATGCTTCTTTGCATTATCTCTCTCAATTTGCCAAACTAATGCGCCAGATTCTTGATAACAGCCAAAGAGATAAGATTACCATTGAAGAAGAACTGGATGCTTTACGTTTATATCTGGAACTTGAGTCTTTAAGATTTGAAGAAAACTTTGAATATAAAATAACTGTAGATAAAAAGATAAATACCTTCGAATGGAAGATATTGCCCCTTCTCTTGCAGCCCTATGTTGAGAATGCGATTAAACACGGTCTATTGCATAAAAAGGGCAAAGGTTTGATTTCAATTAAGCTGAATATGGCAGATAAAAAAATTCAATGTATCATTGAAGATAATGGAGTGGGAAGAGCTTTTACCCTAAACAAAAATCAAAACAGAGGAGAAGGTCATGTTTCCTGGGGAGCAAAAATATCCTCTGAAAGAATTGCTTTACTTAACAGTCTTTATGGAGATGATATTAAAGTTATTTATACTGATTTAAAGGATGAAAACAACCAGCCATTGGGAACTCGCGTGGAAATATTTATTCCGGTTTTAGTTTAAAAAGCAGTTTTTACAGAAAGATTTGAACTAAGCGGGCACTTTTCTTGTTTAAGGTTTAAAGTAACATCTTAAACCCAAACTAACTATGGCTGATTTATCAACAAATTACCTGGGATTAAAACTTAAAAATCCATTAATTGCCGGTGCATCGAACATGATGAAAGATTTGGATAAAGTGAAGGCAATTGAGGCTGCAGGTGCATCTGCAGTGGTCTATAAGTCACTTTTTGAAGAACAAATAAACCAGGAAAGTGCCGAGCTGGAGGAAGATCTGCAAGAGTTTGATCATCTGCATGCAGAAATGATAACCCAGCATCCTAATATTGAGCATGCCGGACCTAAAGAACACCTTTTGAATCTTGAGAAAGTTAAAAAATCGGTGGATATTCCTGTCATTGCCAGCTTAAATGCAATCTATAAAGAAACATGGAAGGAATATGCAGGATTTATTCAAGATACAGGTGTTGATGCTCTTGAGCTAAATTTATATAGCGTCCCCAGAAAATTTGATCAGGATGGGGAAGATTTTGTCAAAAAACAACTGGAAGCGATTCAAGCCGTTAAGTCGGCAGTGAATATACCTGTTAGTGTAAAGCTCAGCCCGTTTTACTCCAATACCCTAAATGTAATTCGTCAGATGGATGAAGCTGGTGTTAAGGGATTTGTATTGTTTAATAAATTTTTTGAACCAGAAATTAATATTGAAAATGAGGAACACGAATTTCCTTTTAATTTAAGTGTAAAAGGAGACTATCGTCTTGCCCTCAGGTATGCAGGTCTTCTTTTTGGAAATATTAAAGGAAACCAATGTGCAAATTCAGGCATATTTGATGGAGAGGATGTCATAAAACTTATTCTGGCAGGAGCCGATGCTGTGCAGGTTGTGAGTACACTCTATAAGAATAAAATAAGCCAGATTACCAAAATGTTGGAGGAAATTGAAGATTGGATGAAGCAAAAAGGATATGGAAGTTTAGACGAGTTCAAAGGCAAACTGGCCAGAAAGAATTCAAAAGATCCATTTGTTTATAGAAGAGCACAATATGTTGATATATTGTTGAATCCGCAGCAAGTAACAAGGAAATATACGGTCTAATTCATTCGTTATAAAAAAAAGAGGCAATTTTTGTTGCCTCTTTTTTTTTATCCTCAGCTAGTTTGTTATTTCAATCTTACGATAACATCGCCCTTGTCTACCATGTCTCCGTGTTTGAAGAAAATTTCGTCCACTTCTCCATCATATTCCGATACAATTTCATCATAGGTATAGTTGCTCTCGATATAACAAATTCTTTGGCCCTTTTTTATGGTATTTCCCAATTCAATGGCTTGCTCTTCAATAAAGTAGTTCAGATTATAATAAATCCTGCCCATATAAGGAGAAGTGATATCTTTCTTATTGGGATCCGGTTTTACCGATGATTTAATTGGTCCGCTACTTCCGGCTTTTTCTTCTCGCAGCTTTTGAAGTTCATCCTGGAAACGTTTCTTAGCAACACCTGATTTATAGTCGCGATACTGCCTTTCATGCATAGCCAACTCAAATAATTCCTCATCATCTTCTCCAGTGTCCCAGTTGTTTTCTTCCATGATTTTCCTGTATTTATCCAGTTCATCAGGATAATTGTCCTGCGGCACTCCGGTATAAAATTCTTTATTGTGTTTTTTGGCTAGATCAACAATTTCCGGTGCAAGTGTACCAGGCAAGCGTCCTGCTTTACCAAGTATCATGTCCCAGGCATTGTTGTCAATCATCTCAAATTTGTTCTTTCCCTGAATCTCCTGCATGACATTCAACAGAGCTATGTTTTTAACATACTGCGAGAAAGGAGTTACAAGTGGTGGATTTCCAAGTTTAGGCCAGATGTCGATTACCTCGTCAAATAACTTCACCAGCAATTCATCTTCGCTAAGTTCTGGTTCTCCATGGGCTTTCAGGGTTTGATTCAAGCCCTGGTGTACGCCTTTCAAATCGGCCATCATACTTCCCATCATTCCGCCCGGGAGACCGGCATGAACAAGCAATGAAGACATATACCTGTTCTTGGGATTGATAAAATAGCCCAGGAAGTCATCAATAAATTCCTGACTTAAACTTCGGGCTTTCATGTATGCCTTCATATTGATATCAGGCACTTTAAATCCAGCATCTTTTAACATAGCCTGCACGGTAATTATATCAGGATGCACCATCCCCCAGGATAAAGGTTCCATTGCTACGTCAATATAATCTGCTCCGGCTTTAGCGACTTCTAACATAGAGGCCACAGAGAAACCAGGCCCTGAATGACCATGATATTGCACAATCAAATGTGGATATTTTTGTTTGATTTTTTGAACCAATCGGCCAAGAGTTACAGGTCTCCCTACACCAGCCATATCTTTCAGGCAAATTTCATCAGTGCCATACTCAACAGCCTTGTCTACAACTCCCATATAATAATCAACCGTATGAATCGCCGAGTGTGTTATACTTAAAGTTGCCTGAGAAATCATGCCTGCTTCTTTGGCAAACTTTATAGAAAGTTCCAGGTTCCTGTGATCATTTAATCCGCAGAAAGAGCGGGCGATGTCAACACCCTGGGCTTTTTTTACTTTATACATGAGTTTTCTAACATCGGCAGGGACCGGAAACATTCTAATACCGTTTAAGGCCCGTTCGAGCATGTGTGTTTGTATTCCGGCTTCATTAAAGGGCTTTGTCCATTCGCGTAAAGCTTTATTCGGATTTTCACCGTAAAGCAAATTTACCTGCTCAAAAGCACCTCCATTGGTCTCAATACGATCGAAGCATCCCATGTCAATAATTACCGGTGCAATTTCTTTGAGCTGATCAACCCTGGGAACATATTTCCCGGATGACTGCCACATGTCTCGATATAGTAAACTAAATTTGATTTCTCTTGCCATTTTTTTCGGTTTTAAGAAATATAAATTTTTGATCCTGTAATTGGTTAAACACTATTTAGAATGAAAAGTTACAATATTCTAAGAATTGTCGAAACCAATTTATTTCAGGCTTAAAAAACTGATATTCAATTTATTAATTATTTTACATTAAATTAGACCACAAATAAAGTAAATTGTTTAAAGCTTTAAAATGTTTTAAAATATCTTACAATTCTAAATTAATGCTTATAAGTATTAGTTTATTGATTATTTCTTATTTTTGCAAAAAAGATATTGTGGGAAGGATATTAGCTTTTGATTATGGACGAAAAAGAGTGGGAATAGCGGTTACCGATCCCATGCAAATAATAGCGAATGGATTAACGACATTGCATCCGGAAAAAGTTTTTGCTTTCCTGGATGAATATCTGCAAACCGAAAATATAGAGCGATTTGTTGTGGGGTATCCCCGGCAAATGAACAATACTGCATCGGAAGCCGTTCGTTATGTGAATCCTTTTATTAAAAGGCTGGTGAAGAAGTATCCTCATATTCCTGTTGAGTTGATGGATGAGCGATTTACATCAAAAATGGCCCAGCAAACAATGTTAGATGCAGGCCTGAAGAAAAAGGCCAGGCAAAATAAAAGTTTAGTAGACACTATTAGTGCAACCATTATCTTGCAGTCCTATATGCAGCAAATGAAATTTTAAAGTAAATGAATCATGATATATCCAATAGTTGTTTATGGCGCCCCGGTATTAAGAAAGGTGGCAGCCGAAATTGAAAAGGAAGAGGAAGGGCTTGAGGAGTTTATAGAAAATATGTGGGAAACCATGTATCATTCTGA
>CAYVSF010000220.1:0-5655 GCA_964453775.1 uncultured Bacteroidales bacterium | reverse complement strand
TACAGTGCCTAACTCATTAGTTGTTGGACCATTTAATGAGATATACGAGTATTCAGGACCTCCTTCTCCACTGGATCCTATATTTGTTGTTGGAAATGGTTTAGGGAAAGAGCAAAGAAGTAATGCGATAACCGTCGCAAAAAATGGCTTTGTTGGTATTGGTATTTCTGAACCAAAAGCCAGGTTACATGTAAAAGACATTATGCATCTGGAGGCTTTAACTGTAATGCCGGCAGGCTATGTTCCTCAAAATGGGGATGTGTTTTTCTATGAAGGAAAAGGATTGGTATTGTATGACGAAACTCAGGGAGGTTTTATTAATGTTACTACTGGCGATCTTGTCACCGTTTCATTTGCTAAAGATTAGATAAAGCAATCTTGAATGAAAGGGCTTTTGTCAACGCAAAAGCCCTTTTTATTTCCACATAGTTTACGTTCAAGTACAAATATTGATCATTCATAAAATAAACTTGATTATATCCGGTAAAATATAGAACTTGATTAATTGGAACTTTAAATACTTTCTGTTACCTAACTCAGAAACAATTAAACTACTTAACTATACCGGTATGAGAAATTTTTATTTACTACTTGCAGTATTTGTAGGATTGGTATTTATCCTCCCTGCAGAATTAGAGGCACAAAATGTAGTCGTAACTGATGATGAAGGCTATACAGCCGATCCTTCAGCCATGCTTGATGTGAAATCTACAACTAAAGGGTTATTAATTCCCCGATTAACAGATAAAGCGATTGAACTAATGGATAATCCGGCAACAGGGTTACTCGTTTACAATACGAATTATAATAAGTTTAATTACTATGACGGATCAGAATGGAAAGATGCTACTGGCGAAGGCATTTGGCTGGTCAATGGAGATTACGTTTATCCTTCCAGCGGAGATGCCCGTGTTGTGATTGGCGGCACTTCAACCAACAGTAAATTTGAAGTGCGGGCAGATGCCAGCTTTGGTCCAACAGATACCCTTTTTGTGGTGAAGGATGCTGCAGGGCAGCCTGTTTTTGCTGTTTTTCCGGATGGTGCTCGCTTGTTCGTTGGAACAGGAACGAAAGGAAATTTGGGTGGCTTTGCTGTAAGTGGCAGAACACCCGGGAAGATAACAGTAGAAGAGGATTATCTTTTTGTAGCCCCGGATAGTACACGTGTCTACGTAAACGAAAATGCGAAAGGAACACTGGGTGGTTTTGCTGTTAGTGGCAGAACACCGGGAGGTAAGACTCCTGCTACAAGTTTTTTAAATTTGGATCCGGAAAATTACTTTATCGGCCATGCAAGTGGATTAGGTATAGCTGCAGGTCTTCGAAATGCTGCTATCGGTTATGAAGCAGCGCATGAACTTACTAATGGCGATGATAATATCATGTTGGGCTATCAGGCAGGCTATAATACAACTATCAGCGAGAAGAACGTGTTTATTGGTACACAAGCTGGGTTTAGTAATTCACTGGGAGCCGGTACACATGAGAACGATGGAGATAATAATATCTTTGTTGGACAGATGGCGGGTTACTCTAATGAGACTGGTTATCAGAATATTGCTATAGGATCCTATAGCGGTTATAATAATAAAAAGAACTACAATATTTTCATTGGCCATCGCGCTGGCTATGATAATAATGCCATTCAACAAGTGTTTGTGGGAGATGGGGCCGGTGAGGCAACCACTACCGGAAGAATGAATACTTTTATTGGAGCTGCCTCCGGAACCAAAAATATTTCAGGAGAAAACAATTGTTTTGTGGGAGCAATAGCAGGAACAATAAATTATCATGCTAGCAGAAATACCTTCGTAGGGAATCAGGCCGGTTACCGGGGAGGTATTGGTGATACCATTCATAATGATAATGTATTTCTAGGTAATATGGCAGGTGCATCTAATAATGGTAGTATAGGTGCCAGGAATATTTTTGTGGGTTCATATTCCGGTTATAGAAATGGAAGTGATATTGGCGATAATAATATTTTTATTGGCTACTTTGCAGGGAATAATGATACGGGGTCCGATAAGCTAATTATTGAGAATAACACTGGTGCAACCAAGCCACTAATATACGGTAATTTCAACTCCTCTGATCGAGAGGTGAGAGTAGGTGGAAAGCTGGGTGTGAATACGAATCCTATTGCCTGGCTGCAAATCAATGCTGAAGATGGAGATGCTCCCTTGAGAGCCCAAATAAATGGTTACACAAAGTTATATATTGCCGATAATGGAGGAACCAGTATAGGGTACTTTAATAGTCCTCCGGAAAATGGACTATATGTTCATGGTGATCTTGATCTAAATGGTGGTATGCTAAAAGGCCTCGCTACGCAAGAGGAAACAGCAAAGTCTTCCATAAAAGGCTTAGATGCACTTATCAAATTGCAAAGTGTGGAGCAGGCTCCTAAAGATACCATTCCACAAAGTATCTATAGTTTTTCGGCAGATATTATGGAAGCAGTACTGCCGGAACTGGTAAAAACCAATGCGGAAGATAACTCAAAATCCTATGACGCAGCTGCATTATTACCTGTGCTGGTGAAAGCCATTCAGGAACAGCAGGTGTTGATTGAAGAATTACAAAAAGAGGTAGAAGAATTAAAAGAAAAATAGCGCATGAAAGTAAAAACAAAAATCAGGAAGCTCTTTTGGACTCTTGCTATTTTGCTAATGGCGTGGTCCAGTATGGGTCAGAATGTTGTTGTAACCGATGACAAGACCTACGAAGCCGATGCCTCTGCCATGTTGGATGTGAAGTCCAACGCGAAAGGATTGCTTATTCCCCGTTTATCCAATGAGGAAAGAGAGAAAATGGAAACACCGGCTACAGGTTTACTGGTTTTTGATTATGAAGATAGTAAGTTTTATTATTTTGATGGAACGGACTGGAGGAATGTTGCCGCGGAAGGTATATGGTTTGAGAATGGCAGTTATGTTTATCCTGCAAATACGAATGCCAGGGTTTCTATTGGAGGCACATCAAGCTTTAGTAAATTAGAAGTGAGAGCAGATGCCAGTTTTGGTCCTAATGACACCCTCTTTGTTGTAAAAGATGCAAGCGGGAATCCTGTATTTGCTGTATTTCCGGATGGTGCAAAGCTCTTCGTTAATGAAGGCACGAAAGGGAATTTAGGTGGTTTTGCTGTAAGTGGCAGAACCCCGGGCAAGACTATTGAAGAGGACTACCTTGTTGTAACGCCGGACAGCACAAGAGTTTATCTGCAACAAAGCGCTAAAGGCTATATTGGCGGTTTTGCAGTTAGTGGAAGAACACCTGGTTCTAAAATTACACCCGAGGATTATCTAATTGTTACTGCAGATAGTACCAGGGTTTATGTGAATGAAACTGCAAAAGGAAATATCGGAGGCTTTGCAGTAAGCGGAAGAACCCCCGGAGGAAAGTTAGGAGGTGGAACAAAATTCCTGGATGTAAACAACAATAACTACTTCATAGGTCATGGCAGTGGTATTAATAATCATAATGGGATGTATAACTCATTTCTCGGCTTTGAAGCCGGTAAAGCCAACACAGATGGCGATATGAACGTATTTCTGGGTTATCAAAGTGGGTATGCGAATGACCCACTTGGATCAACTAATGAAGATTTCTCAAGTAACAATGTTTTTATAGGATTCGAAGCGGGTTGGGAAAATACGCAGGGATATGATAATGTTTTTGTAGGAACACAGTCAGGTTACAATAATACAGTTGGATATCAGAATGTATTCATGGGAAGCCTGGCTGGCTATAATAACTCGTCAGGAGATTACAATACGGCTATCGGTTACTATGCCGGTGTAAACACCAACAAGGGAGACAACAATGTGATGATTGGAAAGAATGCCGGTGTTATGAATCGTGAAGGAAACAATAATGTTTATATTGGGAACGAAGCCGGCTATGCCGTGGATGCAGGGGAAGACAATGTATTAATCGGAAGGTATTCAGGAGGATCGTCCAATGGAGGAGTTTCTAATTCTTTTTATGGCGCTTATACTGGACAAAACAATTCGGGAAGCTACAATACTTATATTGGTTTTAAAAGCGGACTTTCAACTAGTACTGGAGTCAATAATGTTGCATTAGGTGCCCATAGTATGGAGAATCTTGCCACAACAGCCAGCAACAACGTTGTTTTGGGATATGAAAGTGGTAAAAACCTGCTTAGCAATTCCGGCAATGTTTTTATTGGATACCAGGCTGGAATGAATGAGCAAAATAGCAATCGATTGATGATTGAAAATTCATCAGCCGGACCGGCGGATGCGTTGATCTACGGTAAATTCGATGAGAACACTCTAACTGTCAACGGGAAGTTGGGAATTAATACGCTAAACCCTACGTTTGATGTTGATATTTTGGGTGATCCTACCATGGCAACTCTATTTATTGGACCTGATAATCCTGACCTTAATAACTCCTCCGAGATATTCCTCTCTGAAACCAAATATACCATGCATGGTACTAGATTACGATACAATGGGACCAACAGGAATTTCGAGATTTATAACAGGTTTAATAATACTGATTATGGGCCCCATCTTGTGGTAGAAACATTTGGATACGTAGGAATTAATACAGACAATCCGGATAAATATCTGCATGTTGCCGGTGATGCAAGGATTACGGGATCAATTTATTATGGTACAGGCACCAGTGTATATACGAAGCCTGATTTTGTTTTTGATAAGGACTATTCGGAGAAATTTACCATAGAAGAAGTTGAAACCTTTATCAAGCAAAAGGGACATTTACCCTGGATAACTCCTTTAGAGGAAGAAACAGATGGCATAAATTTCACCCGAATGGGATTTGAAACTCTGGAAGCGCTTGAAAATATGCAACTTCAAATAATTGAACTTAAAAAGCAAAATGAAGAACTAAAAGAACTAATTCGTGTTCAAAAAGAACTAATTGAACATATAATGTTAGAACAAGGGAAGAACCAATAAAATTTTGGCCTATGAAACGAATTGTAATTTTATCAGGGATAATACTTGGAATATTTATGTTTTTCCCATTATATGTGCTTGCTCAAAATGTGGCCATAACAGATGAAGAGACCTATGAAGCAAAATCATCTGCCATGCTGGATGTCTATTCACAGGACAAAGGATTTTTAGTCCCCAGGCTTACAAGCACACAGAGAAATAGTATCGCCAGCCCAGTGGAGGGATTGCTCGTTTTCGATACCGATTCTTCCAGGTTTTTTTACTATTCTGCAGGCGGTTGGAATGATGTGGCGGCAGAAGGAATATGGGTAGTGAATGCCAATCAACTTTCTTTAACCAATGAGAATCTTCGCGTAGGTATTGGCAATAATAATGTGAACAGCAAGTTGGAGGTAAGGGCAGATGCCAGCTTTGGTTCTGGCGATACTTTATTTGTTGTGAAAAATGCATTGGGGCAACCGGTATTTGCTGTTTTTCCAGATGGGGCAAAGTTGATTGTGAATAGCGGCTCAAAAGGAAGCCTGGGAGGATTTGCCGTGAGTGGTCGTACACCCGGGGGAAAGACAATCGAAGAGGATTATCTGCGTGTAACCTCAGATAGCACACGCGTTTATGTAAATGAAGGTTCAAAAGGAAGCATTGGAGGGTTTGCGGTGAGTGGAAGAACCCCCGGAAAAGTAAGTATACTCAAAGATTATTT
>CAYVSF010000219.1:0-5661 GCA_964453775.1 uncultured Bacteroidales bacterium | reverse complement strand
TTTAATGGGCGCTTTAATTATGGCTCATTCTGATGATAATGGCTTGGTTCTGCCTCCAAAACTCGCTCCCATACAGGTGGTTATTATCCCAATATATAAAGGTAGTGAACAACTGGATTCCATATCAGAAAAAGCAGAAAAAATTAAAGCTGCACTTCTGGATAAAGGCATCGAGGTTAAATTTGATGACAGAGACACGCAAAAACCGGGATGGAAATTTGCCGAATATGAACTTAAAGGAGTGCCTGTTCGTATTGCTATTGGCCCAAGAGATATAGAAAACGGGACGCTGGAAATAGCCAGAAGAGATACTTTAGAGAAAAAAATAATGCCACAGGAAGGAATTGCCGATTACATCGAAGACCTGCTAAAAGAAATCCAGGATAATATCTACAATAAAGCCTTGAAATTTAGAAATGAAAATACCAGGAATGCAGATACCTGGGATGATTTTAAGGATATACTGGAAAACAAAGGCGGTTTTATTCTTGCACACTGGGATGGAACAGTCGAAACGGAACAAATAATCAAAGAAGAAACAAAAGCCACAATAAGATGCATCCCAATGGATGGTGATAAAGAAGAAGGAAAATGCATCTACTCGGGCAAGCCCAGCAAACAAAGAGTAATCTTTGCCAGGGCTTATTAAAACAACTACAATGAAAAAGGATAAAAAAAAGCAAATTCTTGAGACTTTAGCCGTTAAGTCGGGAATTAAACAGGTTGTCTACGATAAAACGTATAGCATTTATTCCGAAATTAAAAAGATTCTGGAAGAACTGGTTGAAGAATACAACAAAGAACTTCCTGTTGATGACGAAAGAATTAAGCTCATCTATAAAGAAAGAGGACAATTTGAAGCAGAAATAAAGGTAGCAGGGGACTTGCTGATTTTTAGCATGCACACCAACACCTTTGAGTTTGACAGGGAACATAAAGTCTGGAAAATGGACTATGTGAAAGAAAACCCACTTAACAGTTACTGTGGAATGATTAATGTTTACAACTTTCTGTCCGATTCATTCAAATACAATCGACTGGAAGATCTGGGCTACTTAATAGCAAGAATCTTTGTTAATTATGAAAATAAATTCTTCGTAGAAGGAAAAAGACAACTGGGAGTTCTTTATGATCAATTTGGTGAAAAAGAGCTTTCGAAAGACGTCTTAAAAGAGATTATTCAAACTGCTATATTATATTCTTTGGAGTTTGACCTGCTGGTGCCTCCTTATGATGCCACTAAAATTGCTAGTGTTGCCCAATTAAATGATAAAATTGAATACAGCAGAATGAAAACTGGCAAACGTCTAGGTTTCAAATTTAATTCTGACGATATTGACTAAGCCATTTCCCTTTCGTAAAAAGCCATTTCATCTGCGAAATGGCTTTTTTTTACTTTTTTAGCTTCTAAAATGCATCATTTGCAACAAGCATTCGTCATTATAACAAATGTTTGATTTCGAACACTCATGTTCCAGGAACGAACATTTCCAAAAGAAACATAAAATATGCAATAAGCTAATTTACAATAAATTAAACACATTGGCATAAGATATGTAGCATAAAATGAAAACCTAAAAACAACAATATCATGGTAGTAGATCTTAAAGCAAACGAAGTAGTTTTGAAAGCTGGAAGCTCAGACTTTTATACGAAAGAAGAAAAAGTATCAGGAAAACTCATTTTAACAAATCAGCGAGTGTACTTCAAGACGGTAAGCGACCAGGAAAACCAACATAATTTGGAAATCATGCCTGAAGATATTAGAGAAATCATGTATTTTAATACCATGAAAATCCTTCCTAACGGATTGAATATTATCACCAAAGAAGGTGATGAACTCAGGTTTAAAATAGGGAAAAGAAATTCCTGGGGAAAAGCATTAAATCAAATCTACTAATCTTTCATCAATATAACCTCCTGTGAAGCCTGTAAACGTTAATTGCTTGCGGGCTTCCTTATTGGGCCAGGTTTCTAAGCATTCCCCTAAAAACCAACACATGCAGAGGCCAGATAGCAAACCAGTATAATCTTCCGGCCAAACCTTTGGGTCTAAAGGTTGCCCGCTGTAACAGTTGAAATCTATTACCTGATTCCAAAATTCGGAACTCCAACCATGCCTCTCCGGGCAATTTCATTTCGGCATAAAGTATTAAGTGAAAGTTTTGGTCATCCACTCTAAGCACCCTCCAAAAGTCGAGTGCATCGCCTTCATTAATCATAGTTGGGTGGGTTCTGCCCCTTCTTAATCCTACACCTCCAACAAATTTATCCAAAAAGCCTCTTATTTTCCATAAAAAACTGGCATAATACCAACCTCTATCCCCGCCAATCTGCTTTATTCGTAACCAAATGAGTAGTGGTTCCTTAATCGATTTTTTTCTAAAATCAACAAAGCAACCGTACTTGGGAACCTCGCTATATTCAATTGTACGTAGATTTATATCACTGGAAATGAAAGAATCTTTCCAGCTTGCACTATATTTCTGATCCAATTTTGAGAAAGCAAGTCTTACAGCTTCGCGATAGGATATAAGCTTAATCCCGAGATTTTTGGCCAAATCATTCTTGCGGGCAATCACTTCAACTTTCATACTATTCACTAGATTTACAGCCAGTTTATATGAAATAGCGGTTATGAAATACAACCAATAAGAAGAAAGCCGGGGTGTCATAACAGGCACGGTAATTATATACCGGGTTAAATTTCGCACTTTTGCGTAATCCAAAAGCATCTGCCTGTATGTAAGTATATCCGGACCTGCAATATCATAGGTATGATGGTAGGTAAATTCTTTACCCAAAACACCTTTTAGAAAATCCAGTACATTCTTACTCGCAATAGGCTGGCTTTTTGTAAGCACCCAGCGCGGTGTAATCATAAATGGCAATTTTTCTGCAAGATCGCGGATTATCTCGAAAGAAGCACTTCCTGATCCAATAATAATACCAGCTCTTAAGGCTGTCAATGGAACCTTACTGGAACGTAAAAGATCCTCTACTTTTTTGCGGGATATTAAGTGTGGAGATAAACTCTCTTCATTCACAATGCCTCCCAAATATATAATTTGTTGTGCGGTGGTTTGATTTATATAAGCCTTGAAATTCAGGGCAACTTTCAACTCGTCCGATTCAAATCTGTCAATTGAACCGGATAAACTATGCATAAGATAATAAGCGGCATCAATATTGTTAGGCAATACAGCAAGACTGTCTTGTTGAAGAAAATCTACTTCAAAGACTTTAACCCTGGAAGCAGGCAATTCTATTCGAAATCTGTTCGCATCCCGAACAGTACAATATACTTCATGACCCTGTTGAATTAATTCAAAAAGCAATTGCTTCCCAATATAACCTGTTGCCCCAGTTAAAAGTACCCTCATAAAGATATCGAATTATTCTCTCATATTATTCAAAACTTCATCTCATGCTTGAGTTATAGGCATAAATATAATCTAATGACTTTGCATTAAAGATTAAAATGTACCATCTTTATAACTTTAAAAAAGTCAATTAGTTCAAACCGAAGTAGGTTATTAAGTTAACCCTGGATTTGAATAAGCTGTTTTAAAAGCATTTGAATTGCCAACATAAGAAACCGAATAATAATATTTGAATAAAATAACAGAAAATACCCTTAAACCTGAAAAAAAATATACAATGAAAACAGCAATCATTTATGCCACCAGACATGGATGTACAGAAAAATGCGCTAAGGAACTGGCAAATCAACTACCCCAAAATGCAGCGCTTATCAACCTTGACCAAAGCACAGATATAAATTTACAGGCATTTGAAACTATCATCCTGGGTGGTTCCATTCATGCCGGAAGCTTAAATAAAAAACTTTCAAAACATATTGAAAAATACGGGAAAACATTGGAAAGTAAAAAGATCGGATTATTTCTCTGTTGTATGGAAGAAGGTGAAAAAGCAGAAGAACAGTTTGAAAATGCCTTTCCCGGGTATCTCAAATCAAAAGCAATAGCAAAAGGGCTGTTTGGTGGAGAATTTAATTTTGAAAGGATGAACTTTTTTGAAAAAGCCATTATTAAAAAAATTGCCAAAACGGATCAAAGTGTATCAAAAATTAATTACTCCACTATTGAAGAGTTCTCCAAAAAATTTAAAACACAATAGCTATACAATAAAAAATAACTAGGCTCCCAATTTACGCATGTAGTAATTATGTCCCTGGTATTGGGTTTTTTTAAGACGATTGCTCTCCAGCAATTTCTCTACCAGGGACCAATCTTGATTTGTACGTGATATAAACTTCTGTAGTGCTTCTTCTCGCATAGGATGCACCGAGGTGATGCTCAATATATCCTGTTCTGCATCTCCTGTTGAAGAAAATGCATCGCCTTCATAACCTATTAAATATTCAACTTTATCTATTTTCTTCTTAAAAATTTCATAGGCTTCTGTCAGTGTTTCTTCCGAAACCTTTTTTATCGACTTTTTAGCAGGTGGTCTGGTGGGTATGGCAATATAGGCTATGGATGGTTTTATCCGGGCAATAAAATCGGCAACATCATTCAAATGATCCCGGGCGTCATTATAATCCTGAATCAACATTGTTTCGGTAACCAACTCTCCTTTAAACTCCCGGGAAAATGCAAAAATCCCTTCTAGTTGCCTTTGCAGGGAAAGCTGCTTATTAGGCCTGTTAATTCTCTTCCAAATATCACGATCTACTGCATCCACCTTTACGGATACCCAATCGGCAGCTCCCAGTTCTTTACGAACCTGCTCATCGTAAAGCAGAGTGGCATTAGAAATTACGCCGACAGGTAAATTCAATCCTTTGAGTTTATGAATTAGCTCGCCAAGATGAATATCAAGGGTAGGCTCTCCATCCGGGACAAGAGCAATATAATCAATGTTTTCATTCGCGCTTTCCAGCTTCGTTAATTTTTCTTTCACCTCATCAAACAATTGCCCGGGGTTATAATATTCCTTTCTTTGAATACCAAAATCGGTTGTTTTACCTACCTGGCAATAAACACAAGCATAAGTACACTTCTTAGGCGGAATATTATTCACCCCCAAGCTTCTGCCTAACCTTCTTGAGGGTACAGGTCCGTATACATTCATCTTTATCTCCTTTTCATACAAAAATAATGCTTTCAAATCAGAACGCAAGTTTTATAGGAGGAACTAAGCTTTGAAATTATGAAAATTAACGAATTTATAGTATATTTCGTGCCTATCTATTAACTCCAAAAACCTACAAATTAACTATGAATCGTAAAATACTTACAGGAATTGCTGCTATTGCAGTTGTACTTCTTGCCGGATGTAATGCTCCAAAGCAAGAAGAGACTAAAGAAACGAATATTCAGGACAAAGTGAATGAATTTGTACAAGTAGATTTGACTGCAGACATCAGTCATTTGTCGGACGGACAAAAAGAAATGTTGGGTTATCTCCTGGAAGGTGCCCATATCATGGATGATATCTTTTGGATGGAAGCTTATGGAAATAAAAAAGAACTTCTATCTAGTATCGAAGATGATGCGGTAAAAGAATTTGTAAAAATTAACTATGGGCCCTGGGAAAGATTAAACAACAACCAGCCTTTTATTGACCGGTTTGGTCCCAAGCCAGCAGGTGCTAACTTCTATCCGACCGATATGACAAAGGAAGAGTTTGAAGCGC
>CAYVSF010000218.1:0-5663 GCA_964453775.1 uncultured Bacteroidales bacterium | reverse complement strand
GAAAGACACTAAAAAAAACATATACAGAAATTCCCGGGGATTTGGTTGATGAGGTGATCCTGGTAGATGATAAAAGCAGCGATAACACCGCAGAACTTGCTAAAAAATTAGGCATTAAACATATAATTCAGCATGATGCCAATAAAGGTTATGGCGGCAACCAAAAAACCTGCTACACCACAGCGCTTCAGTTAGGTGCGGACATTATCATCATGCTGCATCCCGATTACCAATACACACCCAGTTTAATACCGGCCATGGTCGCTATGATTGATTCCAGACATTACGATCTTGTGCTGGGTTCGCGGATTCTTGGAAAAGGTGCACTAAAGGGAGGAATGCCTGTTTATAAATACATTGCAAACCGCCTGCTTACGTTCTTTCAGAATATCATGATGGGACAAAAGTTGTCGGAATACCACACCGGTTACAGGGCTTTTACAAAAGAAGTGCTTACGAGTATTGATTTCGGAAACAATTCAGACGGTTTTATTTTCGACAATGAAATACTGGCGCAAATTTGCTGCAAATCATTTCCAATTGGTGAAATAAGCTGTCCTACACACTATGATGAAGAAGCATCAAGTATTAAGCTTAGGGAAAGTGTGAAATATGGTTGGGGTGTTATACGCATCTCAGTACGTTATTTTTTGCATAGAAATGGCATTTTAAAATCAAAGCTTTTTAAATCCTAAAGACTTTCTTTATGAAAAAAAAGCGCCATTCTTCAATGGCGCCAAGTTTCTTATGTAAAAATTTAAAGCTATGACTTACTCTTCTAGTGGCTTTAGTGCCGGTTTTGTTTTGTCAAACAAAAAAGCAAGAGAGATGACAAACGCGTCATTTTTCATGCCAGGATTGAAGGGATCTGCACCATCGATATAAGCATATTCATTTGAAACTTCCCAAAGTCCCAAATCATACTGAAAACCTAATTCCACAATTTTCCCATCCATATACTCGTACTCTACACAGCCCCCAAAACTCAATCCAAAATCCCACGGATTATACATTTTCACGTCGGAATCATTATTGTTTTCAATATTCCTTTTAAAGCTAAGGATATCCTCATTTATAATATCATCAGCATTTTCCCTGGCTAAGAATGAAATACCACCGTAGCCCCCAAGCCCCATTTGAACACCAAGTCCGTGAACAATGGGTAAACGAAAATTTAGCATTAAAGGAACCTGTACCGCATGAAAACGTGTGGTAGAATTATCACCGGTAGAAAAACCTTTCCCAAAATACTGCAAGCCTATTTGCGTAACAAAATAATCAGAGCCTGATTCTCCATAAATTCCAAAGGCACCATTTGGAAGCCGCTCCAAATCACTACCTACCAATTGCTGAAAATCGCTGCTTAAATAGCGAACTCCCGATAAGTTTAAACTGGTTTTTACACCAAATCTACTCACCGCCTTTTTGGGGGTTTGTTCCTGTGCGGATATTACTGTAACACAAGACAGCAAAATCAATACAAACAATACTTTTTTCATGTTTTATTTAGTTTAGAATTAATAAATCTTCAAAATAAGTGTTGCAAAATCAAAACGAAACGTGAAATTAATAACTTCTAACTTTCTCAACAAACATTATTCTCTTAATACGTTAATTTAAATTCAGTTTAAACAACGAATGCGACTCTAAAAAACAGATCATGGGAACAGGTGTAAAAAACATCAAAGGCAAAGCTCAATAGATTTTTCAATTAGAAAAGCCATTCACTTTTTGAAGCAATCATTCTTTAAAAATCGTATTTTTAACTGATGTTGGTAACCTGCTCCTCATATTACAGCCTGCGACATGGTGTGCTTTCACCGGAAGAGCTGGTGAAAGAAGCCAAATCAAATGGCTATAGCACAATAATACTAACCGATATCAATAATACAACGGCCGGTATTGAATTTATCAAACATTGCGAAAACTATCAGATAAAAGGTTTATTGGGAATTGATTTTCGTTCGAAGGATCAGCATCTGTATACCGGAATTGCCATGAGCAATAAAGGGTTTCAGGAATTAAACAATTTTCTGAGTCAAATTCACCTAAAGAAAAAGGAGTTACCACGTTTAGCCCCACAACTGAATGATACTATTTTCTTATACAGCACTGCTAAAAAGCTTGAGGAACTTCAAAAATTCGAGTTTATAGGCATAAGACCTCACGAAACAGCTAAGCTAATTCAGGATAAGTATAAGTCTCATCAGGAAAAGCTGCTTGCCTGGCAGCATATAGCGTTTAACTGTGAGAACGATCTTAAACTTCACCGGCATCTAAAGGCTATTGGTCATAACACATTACTTTCAAAAGTTAATGCGTCGATGACAGCAGACAAACAACAATTTTTTCAACCGCTAGCTAAATTAGAAAAAGCGTACAGGAACCATTCCCTGTTGCAGCAGAACGCATGTGCACTGCTGCAGAATTCTGGTATTAAATTTGACACCGCCTATAAAAATAAAAAGCACTTCACCCAAAGCCGGGAACAGGACAAGAAGCTACTGGAAAACCTTAGCTATGAAGGATTAAACTATCGTTACGGGAAGACGAATGCAATCGCCAAAAAAAGACTGGAAAAAGAACTAAGCATAATTGATGAGCTGGGGTTTTCAGCCTACTTTCTAATTACACATGACATTATCAGCTTCTCAAAAAATCAGGGATTTCATCATGTGGGAAGGGGAAGCGGGGCAAATAGCGTTGTGGCTTTTTGCCTGGGAATTACAGACGTTGACCCGATAGAGCTGGATCTCTATTTTGAACGATTTATCAATCCGAAAAGAACCAGTCCGCCCGATTTCGATATTGATTATTCCTGGAAAGAGAGAGACCATGTGCTGGATTACATTTTTGCTACCTACGGGAAGGATCACACCGCACTTCTGGGCACTATTTCCACATTTAAAGGTCGCTCTATTATTCGTGAGTTGGGAAAAGTATATGGGCTACCCAAAGAAGAGATCGACCATCTTATTGACTATCCGGCTGAGGCAACCCGCGAAGAGACCGGAAGAAAAATCTTTGATTTGGCCCGGGAAATTGCCAACTTGCCCAACCTCAGAAGTATACATGCCGGAGGTGTCCTGATATCAGAAAAAAAAATAACAGCATACACAGCACTGGATTTGCCACCCAAAGCCTACCCCACCACACAATGGGACATGTACACCGCTGAAGAAATTGGTTTCGAAAAGCTGGATATTTTGAGCCAGCGGGGAATCGGACATCTCAAAGATGCTGTGGAAATCGTAGGCGAAAATTACGATATCCAGGTCGATATTCATGATGTAAACAAAATAAAGCAGGACAAAAAAACCCGGCAACTTCTGAAAAGTGGCGAAACAGTTGGGTGCTTTTACATCGAAAGTCCGGCCATGCGGGGACTTCTAAAAAAACTACAATGTGATGACTACCTGACATTAGTGGCGGCTTCTTCCATTATCAGACCCGGAGTAGCAAAATCGGGAATGATGAAAACCTATATTCAACGTTTTCATCACCCGGGAAATTTTGAATACATCCATCCGGTAATGAAAGAGCAGCTGGCTGAGACCTATGGTGTGATGGTGTACCAGGAAGATGTGCTAAAAGTTTGTCATCACTTTGCCGGGTTGGATCTTTCTGATGCGGATATTTTAAGGCGCGCCATGAGCGGAAAATTTCGCTCGAAAAAAGAATTTAAGCGGATCGAAGATAAATTCTTCTCCAATTGTAAAGCCCGGGGGTATCCGGAAACCATAACAAAAGAAGTATGGCGACAAATTGAGTCTTTCGCAGGCTATTCATTCTCTAAAGCTCACTCGGCTTCATACGCCGTGGAAAGCTTCCAGAGCCTTTACCTAAAAGCACACTATCCCCTGGCATTTATAACAGCGGTTATCAATAATTTTGGGGGATTTTACCGTACCTGGTTGTATGTGAATGAAGCCCAAAGGCTGGGCGCCGAAATCATGCTCCCCTCTGTCAATAAAAGTAAATACCTCAGCAGTTTGCAAGGAAAGCA
This sequence comes from uncultured Bacteroidales bacterium, assembly GCA_964453775.1. Classification (GTDB taxonomy): domain Bacteria; phylum Bacteroidota; class Bacteroidia; order Bacteroidales; family UBA12077; genus CAYVSF01. The sequence continues at coordinate 1,657 of CAYVSF010000218.1, read as the reverse complement.
ACTTTATCTTGGATTGGTACATATTGAATCACTGGAATATAAACTTTCCCAGCGCATCGTGAAGGAACAAAAAAAAGAGCGTTTTTCCTCCTTAGATGATTTTATTATAAGAACCGGAATTACCAAAGAGCAATTGCTAATTCTGATAAGAGTTGGCGCATTCGCTTTTACGGGAAAATCAAAAGTGAGCCTGTTATGGGAGGCACAACTGTTTTTTGGAGGCCGGAAAAAGGAGCCTGTACACAGGCAACTTTTTGCACCACCCCGAAAAGAATATGAACTTCCCTCCCTGGAGCAAAATCCTTTAGAAGATGCCTATGATGAAATCGAATTCTTAGGATTTCCTTTGAGCATGTCGGCCTTTGATATGTTGCAAACCAAATTCAGGGGAGAGATTCAAGCCGGGCAACTCATCCGGAAGGTGGGGAAGAAAGTACGAATGGTAGGCAGACTGGTCACCATCAAGTATGTAAAAACCGTTAGAGGCGAAATTATGAATTTTGGCACGTTTACCGACCATGAAGGGAATCTATTCGATACGGTTCACTTCCCGGACAGCCTCAAAAAATATCCCTTCCAGGGCTATGGTATTTACCTGTTGTTGGGTAAAATAGTAGAAGAATTTGGCTATGCCAGCATGGAAGTAGAAAAAATGGCCAGGCTTCCCTTAAAATCCGATCCAAGAGGGGACTAAATCAAGAACCACCGGCCGTAACGCTTGTAATAACCGCCGAGGTTGTTGCTGCCGTAACAGCAGCCTGCACCTCTTTTAAAGCAACACTTACCGATTGATCGATATCGAAAGATTTTACGACTTCCTTAATTCGCTTTTTTGCCATTTTATGATCTTTCTTATTCGTAAACAGGATACGTGTAAGTTTCGAGGTTTCAATAAGGCTTAACAACATGGCACTCCGTTCATCGGCAGGCTTTCCGTGCAATACAATGGCTGTTAACCGTTCCCGTATTTCCCTTTCCGGCTTGGGATTCACTTCGGGATAAACATTGTAGGTAAAAATCCAAAGAAAGCGCTTCTCCTTCCTCTTTAGAATGCCTCCGGCAACGAGTTCCTGAACAATCATCTTACGAAATTTATTGCCCTTACTTCCCAGTTTATGCACCCAGTGCTTGGCCCGGCGCTTCCCCGATTTCGCTTTAATCATGGACATGGCCTCATCGTATGCCTTTTGCCCTGTTGGTTTTACATCCGTAATAACCAGTTTTTTATTTCTGATTTCCAGCTTATCCATCGCTGTAAGTTCCAGCAATAAAGCCCCAGCCAGCCCGTAATTAAGGGACAGGCTATCAATAACCGATTTCCCCTTTTTATTATGCAGGGCCAGCAGCATATATTCTTTTGGCAGGTTTAGATCCATAATGATAAGCTTTAGTCTAACCAAATTTATTAAATACCTGCTATAAATAAAACAGTTATCGCAAAAATCAATCACGTAATCTTAGGCAGTCATAAATACCTGCCCCCGGAAGCCCTTTGTATTGCCTTAGGTCCATAACGATTACGTATACGATCCATGCTTTGATATAAATGAACCATTTCGGTTGTATCCTCAAACATGTTCAGTTGTTGCACACCATGTACCAGATGACTCAACTTCACCCCCAACAAGCGAATGAGCATTCTCCGGTTGTAAAGACC
>CAYVSF010000217.1:0-5682 GCA_964453775.1 uncultured Bacteroidales bacterium | reverse complement strand
CAACTGCGCGACTGGCTGCCGGATGAAATTGGCGGGAAAGCCTGGTTCTCCTTCGACAACCCGGCACAAAGTCCGCGAATTCCCATCTATTCCGGCACCACCGAATTGCCCGAGAGCTTTAACTATTGCGGACAGAAACGACACCGCGAAGATGCAGCCATCTGGCAATACCGTAAAGCCAATAAGCTGGCCACTGTGGCCTGGCAAACGACTCGCGAGGGAATGATGGATGAAGTGCTCTATTTTGAGGAAAAAGCCACACAAGAAACGGCTGCTTTGGAAGAGCGTGTTGCCCAATTGCTGGCAGAGGGTAAAAAAGAAGAAGCGAAAATCCTCCTTAATAAATACACCCGCGACTTTACCGGTGCCACCATGCTACGATGGGAGGAACTGGAAAACGAATACTGGAGCAAATTTGGTATGGGTTTTTAAATCATATACCCAATTTCAAGTAGAGACGCAAAATATTGCGTCTCTACGCTAAAAACGCATGGTCTTTAGATTACGCTACAACTTTCAATACAACCACTTCCCTATAAAAATCCGCAGACGTGCCATCCCTACGGGATACCATCTCATTTGAATGGTTCCCATAACCCGGATTGACATCCGGGCCTACAAATATGCCATGCCTACGGCACTATTTCGAAAAAACCGGTATAATTCCCCGGCGCGTAGTGCTCTTGTTTGCAGCGGCATAAACGATTGCTGTAGAGACGCAAAATTTTGCGTCTCTACGATCGGGGCTACCGTTGCGTTCACAAATATCGCCACCCTGAATTTGTTAACCAAACCCTATATTATTTAGGCAATGATGATTTTTGTGGCGACGGGAACGATTGCTGTAGACGCCCAAATTGGGCGTCTCTGCATTTTACGGGCCAAGCTTGCCCTCACGAATGAATGATTAGACCCTGTTGCATTTGTCCTTCAACCCCCTCAGCTGTTGCAAGCTAGCATCTCGTGCCTTTTTCAGATTCGAAAGTTTATTCCACGCCTCCCAATAAAAAAGCCTGCACAAACGGCAGGCTTTCCATATATAAAAAGGATTTGAATACGTTTACTCTTCATCTTCCAGTTCTTCGGCCTCTTCTTCCAGGGCTTTAGCAGCCTCTTTGGCAGCGTCCTGGTATTCCTCCATGGCCTTGTTAAGCTCTTTATCATAAAACTTCGTGCCTTTCTTAACAGCACTCCGGGTTGCCATTCCTATCACCATGAAAAGAATTAACAGCCCACCCAGCACGTAAGAAACAATTCTGGCCGATTGATCTTTTCCTTTAAGCGATACCGTAACAGCAATGTACAATAGATATAAAGCATAAAGATTTAAAGCCAGGTTGATAATTGAGCCCAGAATCGGACTGATACCATCAAAAAAGCCAAGGAATGCATTAATCGGCATGATCACCATAATCGCAGCAGCTACGCGCATATTGGGTTCAAACTCGCCGTTCCCATTACAAATAGAAGAAATAATGAGCACAATTAATCCCCCAACAAAAACACCGATTACGGCAAAAATGATGGTCATGAAAAATGCACCGATTCCAATAGCTCCACCAAACATGCCTCCACCAATACCGCTGAGATTAAGGACGCTCCATAAGAGTGCAAAAATACCGGCAATTACTCCATAAACCAATACTTTAAGTATGGGAGCACCAAGTCCACCGGATGTTTCCATTGAAGAGAAATATTCTTTGGGAGAAAAAAGCACCATTTTCGACTCTTCGAAAACCTTTTTTAAACTGAATCCTTCGTTACTCATAGTTTAGAATTTTAGGGTTAAAACGGAAAGTTACTAAATTTCTAAGTACAAGTAAAATCTTAGGGTTTAAAAAAAATGTCAGGCTTGCAGTAATCCTGTTTTTTTACTTATTCCCAGCTCTTTTTCGCTCAAACTCTTTCAATAAAATTTTCCGTATGCGCAATGATTTGGGGGTCACTTCGAGGTATTCATCCTCTTTGATGTATTCCAGTGATTCTTCCAGTGTAAATTCCACCGGAGGGGCCAGTTTTACTTTATCGTCGGAGCCGGAAGCACGCACATTGGTGAGTTTTTTCGTTTTGGTAACATTCACCACAATATCCCCGGCTTTATTGCTTTCTCCAACCACCTGTCCTTCATACACATCTTCTTGTGGACGGATAAAAAAACGTCCTCTATCCTGCAGTTTATCAAGTGCATAGGCAAATACAACGCCTGTTTCCAGGGCAATAAGCGAACCATTGTTCCGCTTTTCAATGCTGCCCTTGTAGGGTTCAAAATCTTTAAAGCGATGCGACATTACGGCCTCTCCAGCAGTAGCAGTCATCAATATATTTCTTAAACCGATAATCCCCCTGGAAGGAATCGTAAACTCCAGCAAGGTACGATCATTTTTCTTTTCCATATTCATCAGGTCACCTTTCCGTTGCTGCACCAATTCAATGGCTTTCCCGGAAAAATCATCGGGCAAATCAATGGTTAAATACTCCACCGGCTCGCTCTTAATGCCACCCACTTCTTTAATAATTACTTTAGGTTGCCCTACCTGCAATTCGTATCCTTCCCTGCGCATGGTTTCGATAAGCACAGAGAGGTGCAATACACCACGTCCAAAGACCTCAAATCCTTCCTTATCGTGGTAACTTTCCACCTGTAAGGCCAGGTTGCGTTCCAGCTCATTTTCCAGACGCTCCTGCAGATGCCTTGAGGTAACAAATTTCCCTTCTTTTCCAAAAAACGGGGAATCGTTGATGGTAAAGTGCATGCTCATGGTGGGTTCATCCACAGCAATTGGATCAAGGGGCATGGGATTTTCGATATCTGTAACTGTATCTCCTATTGAAAAACCTTCCAGGCCAACGAGCGCACAAATATCTCCTGCGTCCAATTGATCTGTCTTTCGCTTTTCCAATCCTTCATAAACCAGGAGTTCTTTTATCCTGGTTTTTTGAATGCTCTTATCCCGTTTAACAAGAGCCACTTGCATTCCCTGTTTTAATGTCCCTCTTAACAATTTCCCAATGGCAATCCTGCCCACGTAAGGAGAATAATCCAGGGAAGTAATCAGCAACTGCGGCACTCCTTTAAACGCTTTCGGCGGGGGTATCTCCCTGATGATAGCATCCATCAACGGCAGGATGGTATTACCTGGCTGGGTCCAGTCGTTCGACATCCAACCTTGTTTAGCTGAACCAAACAAGGTGGCAAAATCCAGCTGATCCTCCATAGCATCCAAATTAAACATCAGATCAAACACCTGCTCCTGCACTTCTTCGGGGCGGCAATTGGGCTTATCCACCTTGTTGATGACCACAATGGGTTTCAATCCCAGCGTAAGAGCTTTTTGTAATACAAAGCGGGTTTGCGGCATAGTGCCTTCAAAAGCATCTACTAAAAGCAGCACTCCATCGGCCATGTTCAGGACACGTTCCACTTCTCCCCCAAAATCAGCGTGACCAGGCGTGTCAATAATGTTGATTTTGTGATCTTTATAAACGACACTTACATTCTTGGATAAAATAGTGATACCTCGCTCTCTTTCCAGGTCATTGCTGTCCAAAATCAACTCTCCGGGTTGCTGGTTTTCCCGAAAAAGTTTGCCCTGTAAAAGCATTTTATCTACCAGGGTGGTCTTTCCATGATCCACATGGGCAATAATGGCAATATTTCTGATGTTCTGATTCACGTTCTTTTCTTCCTTTCTATGATTAGTAAACAAGCTGCATTTGATTCTGTTTAATCAGAATTTATATTGTTTGCTGATTATTAAGCTCTTTCTGATGTCTTTTGTAATGCAGGTTCTGTTTAGGGCTGCAAATGTACACTATTTTTTTGATCCCTGTTCGTTCAAAATCAACTTTCTAAAAGATAAAAAAGCCGCTATGGAAATCCATAACGGCCTATAGCTATAAATCAATTTTTTGCTGCTACTCAAATAAAAAATCAAAATCTCCTCCGGGTTCAACTTCCTTCGGCTCCATATCGCTCTTAAAGATACGGGCATTATTCTCTCCCAGGAGTTCAATTTTTCCGCTGTCAATCCTAAACATGGTCCCTTCACGAAGACCTACCACATAAACATATGGATTCGCCACCAAATACTCTCCAATTCGCATTTCACGGGTTTCTCCGGCGTGTCCGTCTGGATGTGCATCTAAATAGTGAGGATTAATTTGAAAGCGCAGTAGATTGATGGCATGGAAGCTGTCCGGTTCTACAATTGGCATATCATTGGTTGTACAAATCGTAGGACAGGCCACATTTGAACCTGCACTCCAACCAATATAAGGCATCCCTTTCAGCACTTCATAACGAATGGTTTCCAGCAAATCTTCCTGTTGCATAATCTTCAGAAGATGAAAGGTGTTTCCTCCTCCTACGACTACTGCTTCGGCATCCTTCACGGCTTGTTTTTTATCTTCAAAAGCATATTTATGAAGGGAATCCACTTCCACGCCAAATTGTGAAAATTTATCCTGTACTTTTTTCTGATACTCATCGTACGAAAAACTAACTGCGGCATAAGGTATAAATAGGACTTTCTTCACCTTTCCGTCCAGAAAATCTTTTATGTAAGGCACGGCATATTCGAGATACCCCTGACCGGCCATTGTTGAATTACTGATCAATAATAGCTTCATATTTTTTGGCTTTAATGATTAATCTAAGAACGTTTCAATACTGCAATAATTGCAGCCTTAAAGATAGGGAAAATCATTTAAACTTTAGTGCCTAAGACCAAAACATCGTCGATTTGATCGTGATCACCTTTCCAGATAGCAAATTGTCTTTCCAGTTTTTCTTTCTGATTTTTCATAGGGAGATGGGCTATGGAGAGGAGCAATTCCTTAAATTGTTGTATGCGAAATTTATGCCCGTCGCTTCCTCCAAACTGATCCACATAGCCATCAGAAAAGAGGTACAATTGGTCGCCCCGCTGTAATTGCAATACATGCTGGGTAAACGATTCTTTTTCGAAATGATGAATACCAATGGGCATACGATCGCCTTTGAGCACTTTTAACTTGCCATCACGAATTATAAATAGTTGATTGTATGCTCCAGCGAAACGAAGTTCCAGACGCTCTTTATGAATAATCACCAGGGCCAGATCCATTCCGTCTTTTGCTTCTCCCTGCTTTCCGGTTTGGTGAAGCGCCTTCTTTACCCGTTCTCTCAAGCCATTGAGTATTTTGTCTGCCTGCATGTGTTCAGACTCATTCATCTCCTCATAAAGAAATGTGTTTCCCAAAACACTCATGAAAGCTCCCGGCACACCGTGACCTGTACAATCTACAGCAGCTGCGCAGATATAATCTCCTTTCTCATAAAACCAATAAAAATCACCACTCACGATATCCCTTGGTTTATAAAAAACAAAATGTTCGGGCAGCAATGCATTCCGATAGGATTCCGGTGGCAACAATGCATTTTGAATCCGGCTGGCATATTCAATGCTATCAGTAATCTGTTTCTTTTGGTATGAGAGTTTATCATTTGCTGCAGAAATCTTTTTGTTCTTGTTGGTAAGAACCAGCAGGAATAACAAAAACAACAGCAGACTTCCCACCATAAAAAACATCATGTTCTGCTGTTTTTTCATTTCCAGGTCCTGTATTTTTTTTTCCTGCTTCAATAATGCGATCTCCTGTTCTTTTTTTTCTGTTTCGTATTTGGTTTGGATTTCGGCAATT
>CAYVSF010000216.1:0-5743 GCA_964453775.1 uncultured Bacteroidales bacterium | reverse complement strand
GGGCAGAACTGGCGCAAGGAGCCCGGCAACCTGTTCAGCCCGCCGCTCAAGCTGAAATGCGAGCTTGTCCTCATTCGTAAGCCTCTCGTAGGCCAGCTGTTGCTGATACTCGGCAATGTTGGCTTCCGCCTCCGCGATTTGCTTGCGCCGCGCGGCCCGGTCACGCTCGGCCTCTCCAGCTGCTTCCGCAGCAGCCTCCGCTTCACGGGCCGCGGCCAATTCTTCCCGGCGTAACCGGATTTGCTCCCGGATACTTCTATCGTAATTCCCGGGATATCCTCCAATGTGCGTCATCCAAACATCCACTTTTTCACAGGTAAATTTCAGATGCTCCGGATAAGTATTTCTAATTTCGGTACCGTCAATATTTCCAAAAACAGCCCGGAATCTAGCTCTCTTTTTTAAAACATCCGCAATAGCAATATTCCCCAAATCGCCTGCATGCCATATTTCGTCGCAGGCTTCAAAGAAATCTAAAACTCTGTCATCCAAATATCCGTGCGTATCAGAAAGCAATCCTATTCGTGTCATAGTATCTTATCAAAAATCTTAATTACCTTTGTACAAAAGTAATAAAGAATGCACATCTTTTACACTCCGGATATACAGGAACATGAATATACGCTCAATGAAAGCGAATCTAAACATGCGATTAGGGTACTAAGACTGGAAGAGGGAGATAAGGTAAAACTGATAGATGGAAAAGGCACGCTTTATGAAGCGGTAATAGCCGTTCCCCATCCAAAACGTTGTCAGTTAGTTGTTTTAAACAGCACACAGGAATTTGAGAAACCTCCTTTTCAACTGCAGATTGCCATTGCCCCAACAAAAAATATCGCAAGGTTCGAATGGTTCCTGGAAAAGGCTACAGAAATTGGAATAAATCGCATCACCCCTCTTCTTTGTGCAAATTCGGAACGAAAAGCAATTAAAACAGACCGCCTTGAGAAAGTTATTGTAGCAGCCATGAAACAGTCGATTAAAGCCTATAAACCCGTATTGGATCCCCTAACCGGTTTTAAAGACTTTCTTAATACCATTCCCGAGAACACTTGTATAGCGCATTGTGAAGACGGTAATAAAGAATTACTAAAAAACTTTTGCCAATCAAATCAAGATATAACCATCATGATTGGACCGGAAGGTGATTTCAGCCCCAAAGAGATTGAAAAAGCCATGAAAATGGAGATTAAACCCGTAAGCCTCGGAAATGCCCGACTTAGAACAGAAACTGCAGGTGTAGTCGCATGCCACACCTGCAATCTTATCAACCAGTAGCAGAATTAATTGGTAAAGAAATCAAATACATTCCCCAACTTACTGCTATCCACATTGTAAAGCTCGGTGTACCTGCATCTTTTGCAGGTTATCGAAGTAAACTTGCGGTTCTGTATATCAAATATTTTGGTCCAAAAACCACCGGACGCTCGTACTTCACCTGTCTCAAAATACCGATGGTTGCATTTGGGACATGAATATTTCAACGGTTTGTAGTTCTTATTCTTTTTCATAATGGATTCTTTAATTCCTATTAAAATTCATCTCATATTTAACAAGCTCTGAAACCCATTCCTGGTTGTTACTATTTACAAGAATAATGAAGATTTTCTCTGCATCCTGATTCAATGCTACAAATGAAAAGAAACCATCCGACGAACCTGCATGGTACATCAAATCATCATTCTTAAGCCAACCCAAACACACCTTAGCAGTTTCCTGCTCAAATTGTATTTTCTGTGTTTTCTTCATACACTCCAGCAGAGGTGTATCGATGATACCAGCCTGGGCTTTCATATAAATCAATAAATCATTTGCAGTAGAGCGAATTCCACCAGAGCCATTCAAGACACAGTTTTTATTTCTATACCAATTGGTGACCTCTCCCTTCATATATCCCTCAGCATAATTATCATCCGGATGTTCCTTAAAATTAATCGAAGTTCTGTCCATGTTTAAGGGGCTGGTAATCTTGCTTTCAATCAGCTCGTCCAAAGACCTGTCATAAACACCTTCTAAGATGTACCCCAGTAAGCCATAACCTACTAAAGAATAGGTAAAGCTTTCTCCGGGTTTGCTATCCAATTCGTAATGATTTAAAAATTCGAATAGGTCCTGTTCGGTATAATTTAAAAAATCTTCCACCTGATTTCCCCGCCTGATATTATCGGGAATAAATGGAAAACCCGAGCGATGGGTCAAAAGATGCCTGATTTTAATCTCCTGTTCCATCCTTTCAGGCATCTGAACGCCATCGGGCAAGAAATCACCTATAGGATCATCTATCGTTAAAAGATTCTCCTTCTCGGCAATCATCGTCAATAAGGAAACAAAGGATTTTGTAATGGAGCCAATCTCAAATTGGGTATCTCCATCGATTTCTTTCTGTGTTGCACTAGTTGCAGATCCTTTAGCATAATACCGTTCGGTTCCGTTTTCGTAGACCAAAGCACTTACCCCAACGGTCTCCTCCTGTTCAATTCCGGTTGCAAGCATTTCATCCAGGCTTGCCGGAGGCTGCTTTTCAGCGCAGCCGGCAAATAGCAAAATTCCAATAAAAACCAGGTAATATCTCTTTTTCATACTATTATTTTTTAAAATGTACATTATTAATCCTCCTGATCCTTATCGGGAGAACCCTTGTTCTTCTTCCACCTTCCGGCATCTTTCAAAGCACGGGTAATGATCCATTCCAACTGTCCATTGGTGCTACGAAACTCATCTTCGGCCCATTTTTCCAGTGCTTTGAATTTCTCCGGATCCAACCGCAATACAAACGATTTCTTTTTAGCCATTTTTAATGGTTTAGTGTTCCTGTATTTATGACAGGTTGTGCAGATTCATCTGAACAAAGCACTACCATCAAATTGCTCACCATGGAGGCTTTGCCTTCCTCGTCAAATTCAATAATTTCTTTTCCTGATAACTGCTCCAGGGCCATTTCTACCATGCCAACAGCACCTTCAACTATCTTTTCACGCGCAGCAACAACAGCCGTGGCTTGCTGCCTTCTTAACATTGCGCTTGCAATCTCTTCTGAATAGGCAATGTAATTAATCCGCGCTTCGATTACGTGAATTCCAGCCATTTCCAAACGTTCGATAATTTCCCTCTCCAATTCATGGTTCACTTCTTCAACTCCCGAACGCAAGGTAAACACCTCATCATCATCAAAATTATCATAGGCATAAACTCCGGCTAATTTTCGCAAAGCCGCTTCGCTTTGAACCACCACAAAATGCTCATATTCATCTACTTCAAAAGCAGCTTTATAGGTGTTTTCCACCTTCCATACCAGCACAACACCAATTTTAATCGGGTTTCCATTTTTATCATTTACTTTAATTGGTTCGCTGTCAAAATTTCTCGCACGAAGCGATATTTTTTGCTTAGCAAAGAAGGGATTTACCCAATAAAAACCGTTTGCCTTAATTGTTCCTTTATATGCTCCAAAAAGTACAAGCACACAAGATTCATTTGGATTTACAATGGTAAAACCAATACTTAAGAAAATCACAAGCAATAAGCAAAGTAACAGCCAGGGGATCTTTAAAAGAATAACACCTCCAATAGAACCCAGGAGTAGGATTAATACCAGAGTAAGCATAAAATAACCTGATGTGGCCGAATAAAGTTTTTCATTTTCCATTTTAGTATAGTTTAAGTGATATCATTTTGATATTACAATATTATCAAAATAAATAATACGTGTCAAGAAATAAACAAAAAAAAACCACCTTTTAAAAAAAAGATGGTTTTCATAAACAGTAGCATTTGTTAATCCGTGTATCGCTTTGCATAACTCAAAATAGCATCTATACTCTCCTTTTTCGGTTCATAAAACACTTTTGGCAGTTTATAGATGGCTTCAAGCAAGTTATCAAAAGATGTACTTGTAACACAATATACACCAAGCGATTGCAACTCCTCCCTGTTGTCTATTTTGAGGAGCAAAGTAGAGTTTTTCACCATAGGCATCATTCAATTGATTTAGCATTTGATTATAAAACGCCTCTGGAGAAAAAATATTATTGAATGATTTAATTATTTTACTTTCAAATTAATTTTTTTCTCCTCAATCATTTTACGCATATTAATAAGTGCATACCGCATACGTCCCAGGGCAGTATTAATGCTAACACCGGTTTGCTCTGCAATTTCTTTAAAACTCAAATCGAGATAATGCCTTAAAACCACTACTTCCCGTTGCTCATCCGGAAGTTGTTCAACAAGGGATCGAACATCACTGGTTATTTGTTCTTGCACGAGTTCCTGTTCAACCGTCTGTTCCGAAAATCGATCTGAATTAAAGATATCCATTTCGTAATCATCATTGGAAAGGGTTTTCATTTGCTGGGCTTTCCTGAAATGATCAATAACAAGATTATGGGCTATTCGCATAACCCAGGACATGAAGCGGCCAGAATCCTGATATTTACCACGATGTAATGATTTAATAACTTTAATGAATGTCTCCTGAAAAATGTCTTCGGCCAGCGTTTCATTTTTTACCATTAAAAAGATATAGGTAAAAACTTTAGATTTGTAACGCTGAATGAGAACTTCAATAGCGGATTGATTACCATTCAGGAACTGCTTAACCAATTCCTGATCGGTTAGAGTTGACTTTTTCAAAACTACCTCCTATGTATTTGTTTAACAAGGTAGAAGTCTTTCTATAAACAATCCTCCATTTTTAAGGTTAGTAATAAATTGAATTATCAGTTGCAATTAAAAAAAAAATATCCTTATTTCAAAACTTTCAATTCATTTTAAAGAAAATTAACAAAAGGCATGCCAGATAAAGATTCTCTTCATATTAAAGGAGCTCGTGTACACAACCTGAAAAATATCAGTTTAACCATTCCTCGAGACCAATTGGTTGTAATTACCGGGGTTTCCGGTTCAGGAAAATCCTCTCTTGCATTTGATACTATTTATGCAGAAGGACAACGCAGATACGTGGAGAGTTTATCCTCCTATGCCCGTCAGTTCCTGGGTAAAATAACAAAACCTGAAGTAGATTTTATCAAGGGGATTCCTCCTGCAATTGCTATTGAACAAAAAGTAAACACCCGCAATCCTCGATCTACCGTTGGTACATCCACAGAAATCTATGATTACCTAAAGCTTCTATTTGCCCGCATAGGAAAAACCATTTCACCGGTTTCCGGGAAAGAGGTAAAACGACATTACGTTTCAGATGTCATTAACTATATTACAACTCTCCAGGAAGGTACCAAGCTATTGCTTTTAGCACCCAGGAAACTACCCCAAAAGGAACAACGGAAAACCTATATTCAAACTTTAATTGAGCAGGGCATTACCCGTGTAGATATCAATGGCAAAATAGAACGCCTGTCCGATCTGGCAAAAGATAACCCAGACTTAGAAGGGATTGATCAATTGCATATCTTAATCGATCGGTTTAAGGCGAAACGGGATGAAGATTCTTTAAGCCGGGCTGCAGACAGCATTCAGCAGGCATTTCAGGAAGGTAAAGGCTTCTGCATATTAAATGAAGCAGAAAAAGCAAAAGATTCCGAGCAACTTTTCTCACAGCATTTTGAAGCCGATGGCATTCATTTCGAAGAGCCGGACGAGCACATGTTCAGTTTCAATAATCCGGTAGGCGCCTGCCCCCGTTGCGAAGGATACGGTAAAATAATTGGCATAGACGAAGATCTGGTCGTTCCCAACAAAAGCTTATCCATCTACCAGGAAGCAATAGCGTGTTGGAGAGGTG
>CAYVSF010000215.1:0-5746 GCA_964453775.1 uncultured Bacteroidales bacterium | reverse complement strand
AATTCATCAGCATTAATTCGTGCAGCCAGTAAAGAAGATGCTAAATCTTTATCAATAACAGCCTCAGAAGGACGAACATCTCCTTTTTCGTCGAGGTAAACGGGTACACCACCACCACCTGCAGCAATAACTATATGTCCTTTGCGAACCAACTCTTCCACTACTGTCTCATTCATAATCTTATTTGGCTTTGGCGATGGAACTACACGACGCCATCCACCATGTGCCTTAACTTCTTCTTTAAATACCCAGCCCTTTTCTTTAGCAAGTTTATCTGCCTGTTCTTTATCGTAGATTTTACCTACACGTTTCTGGGGATCCTTAAACGCAGGATCATCTTTATCAACAACAACTGGTGTAACAAGTGTAATCACTTCCTTGTCGATCCCATGCTTGCGCAATACATTTCGCAACATTCTCTCGATCATGTAACCAATTCCACCTTGTGAATCAGCAACACAAACATCAAGAGGCATTTGAGGAATTCCATATACCTGTTCTCCGGCATCATTTCGCATTAAAATATTTCCTACCTGGGGTCCATTTCCATGACCGATAACAATATCATATCCTTCTTTTATAAGATATACTAAGTTCTCCAGCGTATCGGTTGCATTTTTTTCCTGCTCTTCGATGGTTCCTGCCTGATTTCCACGGAGCAATGCATTCCCCCCTAAAGCGACAACTGCTAATTTATTCATATTCACTACATTATATAATTCAACAAACAAAGTTACAAATCTATAACTTTTTTTTAATTTCTAAATACTTCCCTCATAATATTCAACTAAAAGCTGTTATGCTTCACATCAAATTCGGATAATAAGGTACTGTTTTATTCTACAACCCTCTAGATTCATGTCTTCAAGAAAATTTTATGTTAAAAAACAGCACATTAATTATTCTTATCTTTCTCTTTTCTTCAACACAACTAAATTAAACCCAAATTGAGCGATTATTCCCTTCGGTCATAAGCAAAAGTTTTCCGCTCATTGCCTGCCCCGTACACAAAGTGTCGGGGATAAAAAAATTGTATGCCTTTCCCCTTAACTATTCAGTGAAAACCGCTCGACTTAGCTTAAATATTTTTTTATTTTGATAAACGGTTCATCTCTGTTTATAGAAGACTTTGTTTTTTTTCCTGCTTTGTTTATATTAGTTAACTATTTTTACACTTAATGGTTAGCATACCCTTAATTGCAAAGATTGGACCAATAGAATTACAATAACCCCAACCATAAACTGCTGAAATTGTTTTATGGCGGGAAAATAAAAAATTATAAATAAACAGATGAATTATAAAATTAACCTGTTATTAGTCTTATTTATTGCGTTCGCATTGTTTTCCTGTAAGGAAATCAGCTACAAAGACCGAATTAAAGAAGGGTATATACAATACGATATTGAATATATGGACGATTCTCTTAATGAATTTATGTACAACCTTCTTCCACAAAAAATGACCATCAAGTTTAAAGATGATAATACGGTAAACAAGATGGAAGGCTTTTCCGGAGTTGTAAGCTTTACACATATTCAGAATGTAAAGAAAGAGAAGAATATCACGCTTGTAAAGTTCATGAATAAGAGATATAAATATATTGAACAGCAGGAAGAGGAGTCGCTGTTTTTTGAAGAGATCCCCGGCATGAAAATCAGTTCTACAGATGAGGTAAAGACCATTTTAGGATACGAATGCAAGAAGGCAATTGTCACATCTAAAAGCAACGAATTCGATCCCTTCCCCATTTATTATACACAAGACATCAGCATTCGCCACGCAAATAGCCATACTCCCTTCAAAAGCATTGACGGTGTGCTTATGCAATTTCAGGTACGACTTTATGATATCAACATGCAATTTAATGCCTGCAATGTAAAAGAAGCAAAAATTTCTGATGAGGAATTTACAATTCCCGAAGGTTATGAAGCAATTAACAGGAAAACCATGAAGGAAATCATTGCACTTATAAAATAAGCATCCCTTTTTTTACGTTTTTCTATCGTTTTTATTGGATATTCTTTTACTTTGTAATGGCTTTTACAATTGCTGTACATTGATTATGAATTAAACCATGGCCCGAAAAAGAAAGAGCACAAAATTAAAATCACCCGGTAAACTATTCGATGACAGATTAAGAATCGTACTTGGTATTCTTAGTATTTTTCTTGCTATTTACCTGTTACTTGCCTTTATAAGCTATTTTTTCACATGGAAAATAGATCAAAGTTTTGAATGGGAAAGAGTATTCAGCAGTGCTCAAATAACAGTAGAAAACTGGTCGGGAAAGACTGGCGCCTACCTGGCGAACCTTTTTATCAATAAATCATTTGGACTTGCATCATTTGTTGTTCCGTTTCTATTCTTGATTATAGGCTTTCGTTTATTCAAAGTTAAATTGTTCCCGCTCAAAAAAGCTATTCGCTATTCCTTAATTGGAGGTATATTACTGTCATTGATCCTTGGATACATTCTGGGCAATATGGATGGGTACCTTGGGAGTGGTCTGGGAGGCGCTCACGGCTATATCATGGCACAGTGGCTCAATGCGCTTGTAGGTAAAGTAGGAACTGCTTTCATTCTTGTTCTTTTCACCGCAACTTTTATTGTTTTCTCTTTTGCAAATCCTCAGGAAGCATTAGAAAAATTCAAATCATGGATGTTTTCTCTGCAGCATCTATTTGCTCGTAAAAAAGAAGAAAAAGGAAGCTTGGATAACCTGATGAACGAACAGGATGAAGAAGATGAAGCTTTCGCTTCGCAGGAAGCAGAAAAAGATACAGGAGAACCCAATAAAGAAGAGGAACCCGATACAAGCCCTCAAAAAGAAGATATTTCTCCCAGCCTGGAACCAGTTTCAGCGGCCGATTTTCCAACAAGCGGGAAAAAAGAAGAGGAAGAAGTGGAGCTCACCATTGAACAGAAGAAAAACCTGGAGGAACAAAACGGAAGCAATATTGCGGTTGAAAACTATGATCCCACACTCGATCTGGCATCTTACCAGCTGCCTCCACTTGAACTATTGGATGAGCACGGTCAGAACAACCAGGAAGCAGGATTTAATGAGCAGGAAATTATCGATAACAAAAACAGAATTGTAGAAACACTGGCCAATTATAAAATTCAAATAGATAAAATTAAGGCTACGGTTGGCCCCACTGTAACACTATACGAAATTATTCCTGCACCGGGCATTCGCATTTCAAAAATCAAAAACCTGGAAAACGACATTGCCTTAAGCCTTGCTGCTTTGGGAATACGAATTATCGCCCCCATACCCGGACGGGGTACCATTGGAATTGAAGTTCCAAATCAAAACCCGGAAATTGTTTCCATGAGAAGCATCATTCAGTCTAAAAAATTTAGAGAAGCAAAGTATGGTTTGGCTATCGGATTGGGAAAAACAATCTCCAATGAGACCTATGTTATCGACCTGGCTAAAATGCCCCACCTCCTGGTGGCAGGAGCAACGGGGCAGGGAAAATCTGTGGGTTTAAATACCATTATTACCTCTTTGCTGTATAAAAAGCACCCGGCCCAATTAAAATTCGTATTGATCGACCCCAAGAAGGTGGAATTGTCTATTTACTCAACCATTGAAAAACACTTTTTAGCCAAACTTCCCGATGAAGAAGAAGCTATCATTACCGACACGCAAAAAGTAATTACCACCCTCAATTCTTTGTGCATTGAAATGGATGACAGGTATGATCTGTTAAAAAAAGCCCAGGTGAGAAATATTAAAGAGTACAATGAAAAATTCATTGCCCGCAGGCTCAACCCGGAAAAAGGACATCGGTACATGCCCTATATCGTTGTTATTGTAGACGAATTTGCAGATCTTATCATGACGGCAGGAAAAGAGATTGAAGGTCCCATAGCCCGACTGGCCCAACTGGCAAGGGCAATCGGGATTCACCTTATCATTGCTACGCAAAGACCCTCTACCAATATCATTACGGGTGTGATAAAAGCCAATTTCCCCGCACGCATAGGGTTTAGAGTAACCTCTATGGTCGACTCCCGGACTATCCTCGACAGTCCGGGTGCCAACCAGTTGATTGGTCGCGGAGATATGCTTATCTCAACTGGAAGTGATCTCACACGCCTCCAGTGTGCTTTCGTTGACACGCCCGAACTGGAAAGAATTACAGAATTTATCGGGGCGCAGCAGGGTTATCCATCCGCATTTGAACTGCCCGAATATGTTGGTGAAGAAGCAGAGGCATCGGCAGAAGTAGATCTGTCCAAACGCGATGCTTTATTTGACGAAGCTGCACGTTTAATCGTCCGGCATCAGCAAGGTTCAACTTCCCTTATCCAAAGAAAATTTTCTATTGGATACAACCGGGCAGGACGCATCATCGACCAACTTGAAGCAGCAAATATTGTTGGATCTTTTGAAGGAAGCAAAGCCAGACAGGTTTTAATTCAGGATGAATATACTCTGGAACAATATTTGAAAGAATTTAATTGAAAGAACTAAAATGCACCAGGTAATTTTAGGCATTTAAGGCATTTAACAGTTTATTCTTAATATCATGAAAACAACAACAAGCATACTCCTTATAATTGCCCTGTTTACAGGTATTACATCCGCCCAGGATCAGGAAAAAGCAAAGGAAATTCTTGATCAACTGGCGAAAGTAACGCAAAATTATCCTTCCATCGATATTGAATTCAATGTGCACTTTCACAGTATGCAAAGTGGTTATGAAAACTCATCGGATGGAAGCCTAAAAATGAAGGGCGAAAAGTACCTGCTCGACTTTATGGAAACCCGCTCCTATTTTAATGGAACAACTTTATGGAGTTATCTTAAAGATGTAGAAGAAGTAAACATCTCGGAACCTACTGAGGATAGTGAAAATTTAATGGCCAATCCTAAAAATTTATTTACAGTTTATGACAAGGACTACAAAATGCAATACAGGGGGCATATGGTTGATGGGGAAAAGTATTATGAGATGGTCGATCTTTTCCCGAATGATTTGGACCAGGAGTACTCTAGAATTAGGCTAACCATAGACACTGAAGACTATAAACCTGCAGAAATCCAACTCTTCCAAAAAGATGGCTCGGTGTACACGGTAACCATCAATAAATATAAAACCAGTCAAACTTTCCCCGATAGCCTCTTCGTATTCCCAAAGAAGGAGTATCCCGAAGCTGAAATAATTGATTTACGCTGGTAAAATATCAAAAAAGAAAAAAGCAATTTACAGGCCACTTGAAGGCTTTTATTCCTGATCAGGATATTTCACCCTTACATGATAAATATTGCCTAATTTTCGCTTAAAAACCTCTTTTATTTCGGTAATTTGTCTAAATGTAAGATCGACTAAATCAAATTGTCCCTCTTTCATCTGGTTGTCGATTATTCCATCCACCAATTTCGCAATAGAATCTTCATCATGCTCCGATAAACTTCTGGAAGCAGCCTCAACGGAATCAGCCATCATAAGCACAGCAGTTTCAATCGAGAAAGGCCGCGGACCCGGATAGGTAAATTTGCTTAAGTCTACCTCCTCATCCGGGTGTTTCTTTAAGTAATTCTGATAAAAATACTGCACTTTAGTGGTACCATGGTGGGTTCGTATGAAATCAATAATCTGTTCGGGTAATTTGTGTTTTCTTGCTAATTCAACACCATCCTTAACATGACGAACAATAATATTGGCACTTTCATCAAATTCATGTTTCTCATGGGGGTTAAACCCCTTCGATTGATTCTCGATAAAATAC
>CAYVSF010000214.1:0-5757 GCA_964453775.1 uncultured Bacteroidales bacterium | reverse complement strand
ACCTGTTTCATCGCATCTGAAATCCAGATAGCATTTTCCGGACTATCCAGGTATAAAAAAGCAGGGCGCACCATCTCTCCCGGTCCTTTTCCAATGATTCCCGAACTGGCTATTCGTTCAAAACTTTCCAAATCAATGAAATAAAACGCGTTTTTTTCATTATAAATGGAATAAAAAAAAGCAACGGAGTCATTAACAATATAAACTTCGGATGTTTGTAAAAAGTAGTCCTTTTCTACTAAATGTCCTTTTAGTGTATCTGAAATTGAAAAATTCTTCAGTTCTTTTATCGTTGTCCCCTTGCATCCCCATAAAAGCAATAAAAATAAGAAAATCCAGCCTTCTCGGAGTCTAATACAAATCATTTTTTTGAGTGTTTATTGTGGTTAAGTTAGTTTACTTCAGATATCCATATCTAAGTTACATATTAATTTCCTGGTTTTAAGAAAAAGTGCATTTCTCTTTTACGAAAAACTTACTAGCAAGAACCTTAGCTATGATCTTACCTTACAACAACATATGCTGTTTGATTCAAATATTATTTCAACTTTTGAATTAAATACCCGTTTCTATAGGAAACACCCGCTTTATAAGGATGCCCTAAATAACGGTATCTATGCAGAATGATATTAAAAAACTCGCTGAATAACGGGTAAAACATTGCGTATAACGCACTCGCTCTAAGGTTCTTCTCAAACTACTGTCAATCCCGCCTCCTTAGCGCTTTGTGAAAAAAAAATGAGTATTGAGACTCTTGCTCAATACTCATACTCACTACTCTATTGTGACCCCGGCGGGATTCAAACCCACGACCTTCAGAACCGGAATCTGACGTTCTATTCAGCTGAACTACGGGGCCAAAAAGGTCTACAAAAATATCTATTTTTTTATACCAACAAAAAAATCCGGCGGAATTCTAGTCCACATAAAATTCCACACCTATAATTGAAATATCATCAAAAATAGAGGTGTTTCCTTCAATAATGTGTTGATCTTTTATAATATCTTTTATGTTTTTATCAATTTTTTCGTTGTTGATTACATGCGGTTCAATATGCTCTGTGCCAAAAGAAATCCCTTCTTCATCCATGATTTCCACCAGACCATCAGTATAGCAGAAAAGCTTTGATCGTTTTTTAATGGTGAGCTTACCCTGCTTCATGGCCGGAATTTCATCCAACATGCCCATGCCAACACATCCATATTTCAGCAACTTCCCTTTTTCTCCATCTTCCTCGTAAAAAATCGGGGGATTATGACCGGCATTCACATACTCCAGTTCCTTTGTTTCGATGTTATACTTGGCAATAAACAGGGTGATGAATTTTTCACCCTTTGCACTTGCCATCACTCGTTCATTCAGCTTAACCAGGATCTCTTTCAGCGATTTTCCCGTGGTAAAAAGTGCACGCAAATTCGCCTGGAAGTTGGACATTAGCAGAGCTGCTGAAATTCCCTTTCCCGAAACATCGGCAATACACAAGCCGAATTCTTTCTCATTCAGCTTAATAAAATCGTAGTAATCGCCTCCCACATCAAAATGTGGATGATAAAAGGTAGAAACAAAAAGATTATCGCTTTTCGGTAGCGTTTCGGCATCGGGAATAAGCATCGCCTGCATCTTCGAGGCCAGTTCCAACTCCTTTTTAAGGGCTTCCTGACGAATAGTTTCCTGGTAGAGTCGAATGTTCTCAATGGCTACAATAATGATATTGGAAAGCGTTTGAATAAAATGCAGATGCTTTATCGTAGGACTTACACCCTCTTTCTCTTCATCAATATCGCCAATCAGCACAAATGCAATGGGCACATTATTATTGAAAACCGGAATAATATTATCAAAGGACCGCAAATTCTCGCTGGGCGATGAGGTAATAAAGGATATCTCTTCATGTTGCAATAAATCCCTTTCCACATCAATTTTTTGAACAATATCGGTTTGACAACCCGAACTTAGGATCACATCCCAATCTTTATCATATTTATAAATCAGGATTTTCCCGATATTCAGATCTTCCCGCAACAGCTTTTCATAGCGTTCCAACAGCTCATCTTTACTAAGATTTTCATTAATCGCCTTCGTAATAGCCAGTAAAGAATTCAGCTTAAATGTTGAAAGCTTTAGCCTGTTAATCGATGCTTTACCTGTGATATTCATATGCTGTTGCCAAGTGGCTGGATTTATCTCAATTTAAGATTTTACTCTTTCGCTATATCCCCTGCTACGTGTATCCACTTTAATCTTTTCTCCAATCTCGATAAACAAAGGTACCTGTATTTCGGCTCCTGTTTCGAGTTTAGCAGGTTTTAATGCAGTGCTTGATGCAGTGTCCCCTTTCAAGCCGGGTTCGGTATAGCTAACTTCAAGCTCTACAAATGGGGGTAATTCAACTCCAAGCGGATTCTCGGTATCGGCATGTACAACCACCTCAACTTTTTGCCCTTCTTTCAATAAATCCGCATTTTCAATTATTTCTTTAGGCAGATTCGTTTGTTCAAAGGTTTCCTCGTGCATGAAATGATAGCCCATATCATCGTTATAAAGATACTGATGAGGTCTGCGTTCTATTCTTGCAGTGGTTACCTTGGAGCCTGCAGGGAAAGTATTGTCAATGACTTTTCCCGAAGTAAGGCTTTTCAATTTTGTCCTTACAAAGGCCGCTCCCTTACCGGGCTTCACATGCTGGAATTGTACAATCGTGTATAAATCATTATTAAATTCAATACACAGTCCATTTCTAAAATCAGAAGTTGATGCCATATGTTTTAGTCCATTTATTTTTTACAAAAATAGTGTAAATCATGAAAATACCCAGCATCAAGCCTTATTATTTGTCAATTTGCTCCAGTGGGTATTGCAAACCTGCATAATCCACCAAATCACACTTTATGGATCCGATTATCAAATCGATACGCACTTGCAAGGGAACATAATTTTTATCTGCAGAAAACCAAATGGTAACATCATCTTCCGTGTCAAATATTCTACCGGGCTCCACCACAGGAGAAAATTTCATGCTTCTGAATTTTCCCAGCCTGGTTCGAATCATATCATATCCCATGAACCGGATTTCAAGCGGAAATATTTCATCGGCAAAATAGGTGTTAATGAATATGGTTTCACCCGGTTTCATTCCTTTGGGCAGGTGATTCCGAAGCTGATAGAAAGCTGCGACCATATCCATTACCCGGGAAGGAACTTCCTGTGTCCCCGACTTCTGACTATAAACCAAATTGCTATCCTGATGGTACTTTACTTCATTATAATATTTGTAATTCCCTTCATTAATATTTCTGATGGCCAGATAGGGCAATCCGTTATCGGGATTCATATAACTTTCATACACATCTCTTACCTTGTAAATTTTGTCGGCAACTCCCATCGTTTTCGCCTCGGCAACAGCATGCATGGTTTGTTTGCCATCCCAAAAACGATCCTGAAGTTTGAAAGTGGCTTTCCCCGCATTTAAAAACCCAAAATGAGCTAAATAAGTCAATTGCTCTCCTGGATAATATACCTGTTGTAGGGTATCCCTGTTGGCTGCATTTGAAAGCATGCCGATCATGAGTAAAGCAAAACAAATTTTAATTTTCCCCATGACACACCTCCTTTTTTGCTATTAAATCAAATTCTGTGCCTTAATGAAAAATGTTCTTTTTGGGTATTGTTGCAATGAAGTCTTTTAAATAATACGGCTCAAAATAAGCCACATCTTCAAATAATCTCTTTTGATATTTTCTGATGGCCGGTTCAATCAAATAGCGTGCAGAAGGCACTATTTCAGAAATATAATTCACATTTCCCCCTTTAAGTACCTCTGCTACTTTTGCTGCCCCATCACCAAAAATATAAAAAGGCTGATCCGTATCTCTAAATTCCCCGTATGAATTATCATCAATTACCTGGGCCTTCACCTCCTGAACTTTTTGCAAATTTTTATCAAATATGGCCGAATACACTTCCATTCGCCTTGCATCAATCAAGGGACAAAGGAAATAATCATCCTGTGCCTCATTAAGCTTTTCTTTTTTTATACCGCTGGCAAGGGCATCAAGTGTATTAATTGCAATTAAGGGCTTATCCGATGCATAGCACAATCCTTTAGCCGTGGAGACACCAATGCGTAACCCGGTATACGAACCCGGACCCTTGCTTACGACAACTGCATCCAAATCGGATGCAGTTATACCCTGTTCCTTAAAAACTTCATCAATAAAAACAGTAAGCCAGGCTGCATGCGATTTCTTTTCCCGGCTTTCACGTATACAAATTAATTGCTCATCTTTTGCAAGTGCAACGGAGCAAACTTCAGAAGAAGTCTCCAGCAATAAAAACAATGCCATGTATTAATCCTCTTTGAACAAATCTTCTTTCTTCCTAACCTCAACATTCATCCCGGGCTTCAATCGTCTGGAGATAGCACTAAAAGGTGCAATAACAACTCTTTCTCCCAACTCAAGGCCCTTTTTAATTTCAATATATTTCCTGTCCATTATACCTGTTTCCACTACTCTTTGTTCAGCAGTATCGCTGGCTACAACAAAAACAACCTCTTCCACTTCCATTTCCTCATCATCTACAGCATTCTTTTTATTCTCCTGATCCTCTTCAGCTCTGGTGGTAACAGCCTGAATAGGAACAGAAATCACGTCATACCGGGTGTTGGTTTGGATATCAACAGAGGCCGACATTCCCGGCCGGAAAGGATTGGGATTGTTTTCATCAATCAAATATTGATAGGAAGCTTGCAGTAAAAATACTTTTACATCAAAATTGGTCACCTGATCGGTAGCAGCTCCCTGTGTTGTTGCAGAATTTGCTATCTCGGTGACTACGGCCTTGAAGGTTTCTCCCAGGTACGCGTCGATTTCAACCAGGGCGGTATCTCCTTTTGCAACGCGAACAATATCGTTTTCATTCACCTCAACGCGCACTTCCATGCGATCCAGGTTAGCAATTCTTAAGAGTTCGGTACCTGCCATTTGCATAGTACCAACCACACGTTCGCCCTCTTCCACGTTCAATCGGGATACAGTACCTGTCATGGGAGCATAAATGATGGTTTTTTGGAGGTTTTCTTCTGCTTCGGAGAGTGCTGCTTCGGCGCTTTCTACAGAAAACTTTGCAGATTCCACATTGCGTTTTGCAGCATTCAGTTCAGCTTTGGACACTTCATAAGAAGACAATGCATTTTCATATTCTGCTTCAGAAATGGCTTTCTTCTCCCAAAGCATCTTATTTCTCTCATAACTTCTTTCGGCCTGCTTGAACCTGGCCTCAACCTGTTCCAATACAGCTTTCGAGTTGGCATAATTGGCTTTACTTCCATTTAAAGAAGCTTGTGCCCTGTCCACCATCGAAATATAGGTGTCGGGCTTAATTTTAAGCAGCAAATCCCCTTTTTCTACATCCTCGCCCTCTTTCACATTCAGTTCAACAATCTCCCCCGATACATCTGGTGATAACATCACTTCGATTTCTGGTTGGACTTTCCCACTTGCAGTAACTATTTCTGTTATTGTGCGTTTTTCCGGTTGTTCTACTGCAACTTTGATAGTAACATCATTACCAAACCATCCGGCTTTCTTTCCAACAACAGCCAAAATAAGTAAAGCAACCGTTGCTATAATTAAATATCGTAATAATTTATTTTTTTTCATTTCTCCTATTTTATAAAATGATCGGATTTCCCATATAAAAATCTAAAATGCTTTTCTTAAAAATATATTCAAACTTGGACTGCAGTTGTTGCGACT
>CAYVSF010000213.1:0-5762 GCA_964453775.1 uncultured Bacteroidales bacterium | reverse complement strand
AGCATTAATATCCTGGGCAAATAATAAAACTCCATCAGGAATGGTATCCGTTGGTGGTTGATGACCAATGCCGGTTGTATTGATTGCTAAAACATTTGCTCCTGTAGCACCGGGATATCCTCCAATTCCAACATTACCGTTTTTCAATACCATTAATGCATTATGGCCCGGTGCTCCGGGTGGAGCGTTACCAACGGTGAAAATTGGCTCTGTAAGTACCCATGAATTGGTTGTTATGGAATACGTTGTATCATTATTACAGCCCACAACTACTTCATTAAAAGATTTAGCTGTTAAATGGGCTCCAAGAGCACATGAAAGTTTTCCTTTTGAATGATTTTGACTTCCAAGCGCTATTGATTCAACTCCACTAGCTTCTACACCTCCTCCAATTGCGACTGAAGTATGTCCGCTTGCCGTTGATCCATTTCCAATGGCCGTTGACACTTCTCCACTGGCAGTTGTAGCTTGTCCCATTGCAGTGGAGATAAATCCACTTGCTTCTGAAAATTTGCCCATAGCCGTTGATACATCACCACTTGCAGTTGTACCCTGTCCCATAGCAGTTGATGTATTGGCACTGGCAGTTGTCGAGCGTCCCATGGTCGTTGCCTGCTGACCACTTGCTTCTGTTCCATCTCCCATTGCAGTTGAAGAATAACCACTTGCAATGGTACCATTTCCTAAAGCCAATGAGTATTCACCTGTTGCTTCGGTTTTGCTTCCCATGGAAAATGATCCGGTATTTTCAGCTAAACTACCCATACCAAAAGCGTAAGAATAGCTACCTAAAGCCCTTGTTACATTTGTAGCAAAACCTCCTGCATCAATACCATCAGAACCAATGGCAAAGCTAAAATCACCTTGCGCCAAAGCTCCCGATCCGATTGCATAAGAACCTTCTCCTGATACATTAGCACTATTACCTATAGCATAGGAGTTTGGACTGTTCACTTCAGCCATGTTTCCAATAGCAGTTGAACTATTTCCTCTCGCTTTTGCCTGGTAACCTAAAGCCTGAGAATAATCACCTATAGCTTTTGATTCAAATCCTGTTGCCATAGAATTTGTTCCTACGCTGTCCGGACTTTCTACCAAAACCCGTCCAGCCATGAAAGCCTCTTTGTTTGGATACCACAAGATTCTTGGTTCGCTTGGGTTTATGATTTCCGCACTCGTGCTCCCCGAAATATTGAAGTAATCTGAAGGATTTTCTTTTCCCGGTGTTCTGCCACTTACAGCAAATCCGCCAATTTTGCCTTTTTTGGATGCATTAACGATAATCTGTGCACCATCCGGATATACAGCAAACACGATATTCCCCTCGTGATCTTTTACAACAAATAGGGTGTCTGTAGATGTTGCATATACCCCCTCAGTTCCCAATGATTCAGCTTTTTTCGCTCCATCCGCAAAAAGGGCGTAGGGTACGCTAAGCAGTTGACTTACTGCAGTAATTGAGTAATTATTACCACCTTCCGGGTCTGTTTCTGTTTTGATAAAATAAGTGCCCGCCGACCAATCAATGGAAGAAAAATCATCTGTTGTTGTCCCTTTTCCAATTTCAATACTTACCAATCCGTTTACGTTGGTGGTTGTGGCTTGGGTTTCTGTATATACAGCTGTACCTGAAGTACTTCCCTGTAGAATACTAATTTGGATACCGACATCTTGTTCGGTTACAAGTTGACTACTTGCATCACGAATGATTGCCTGGTAACTTAATTTTTGAGGGGTTTGAGTTCTTGCTTCATGAGGCATAATTATACTTGCCAGAAGCACTATTGTGATTAATTTTGGAATGATACTTTTCATTTTTTTACAATTTTAAATGTTTTAATTGTTTGGTCTCTTTTTACTACTTTTATAAAGTATACAGAGGGAACCAGATTATTTATATCAATTTCTGTTTGCTGATCTGTTACCTGGATTTGCTTAATTTGTGTGCCACTTAAATTATACAAAAAAGCTTCGCAGGGCAGTGCTTCTGTGTTTGCAACCTCTAAGATCAGGTAACTTCTTGCAGGATTTGGAAAAGCTGTCACATTCAATTGAATGGGCAATGTTTCATCAATGCCTGATACAACAGAAATTTCAATAGGTTGCTGCACTCCTTGAGACAGGCTGTATTGGTTGGTTCCGATCAGTGTAGTATAAACCAACTGACCTATGGTGTAACTTGAAGAACCTGTGGTTCCTGAAGCTTCGCCGCCAGAAGCTGTAAAAGCTACTTGCGCAGATAATATCAGGGTCATTGCAAAATAAAGCAGGACCGTGATAATCAATTTTAACTTCATAATAGATGGAGGTTTTGATTTATATATAACCAAATTTATTATGCGAAGCATCTTATTTCAACAGTGTATAAGAGTACACAGCTTTTTAATAAGAATTAGTAATGATTTTACAAGAATTCGTG
This sequence comes from uncultured Bacteroidales bacterium, assembly GCA_964453775.1. Classification (GTDB taxonomy): domain Bacteria; phylum Bacteroidota; class Bacteroidia; order Bacteroidales; family UBA12077; genus CAYVSF01. Next base: position 3,343 of record CAYVSF010000213.1, on the reverse strand, counting down.
AAAGGCTTATGAAAATTTAAAAGGTCCGAACGGGTAATGTGGTGTTAATAGGATTTATCGTGTTCGGCACAAAATCGGGATGACTGTAGAATAGGCGTTTACATTCTGCTATATTTATCAAAGATTTTTAAAAGCGAGTTTCTTTTACGCGATGATACAGGTACTTTGGAGCCGTCTTTCATAAAAATGGTACCTCCATCATGTTTGTCAAATCTTTCGATAAAGTATAAGTTTATTAAATGGGATTGATGCGACCTGAAGAATCCATATTCATTCAGCATTTCATCAAACTCTCTAAGTGTTTTAGATACCATTATTTTTTTTCCATCAGAAAGATAAAATTTCGTATAGCAATCATCTGATTCACACCTGATGATATCCTGGATGTTCACCATATAGATACTTTCAGATGTTTTTAGGATTAATTTTCTTACACCATTTGAAATATTTTCAATATTTGTCAGTAGTGCATTTAACTTAAGTTCTGTTTGATCTCTCTCTAATGCTTTGGATGCGTTATTTATCGCTTCTATGAGCTCTTTGGGGTTGATGGGTTTTACAAGGTAATCCAGCGCACTGAATTTTATGGCTTTAATGGCATATTCTTCGTAAGCCGTTACGAAAATGATTTTAAAATCGACATGATTTAATTGTTTAAGCAAATCGAAGCTTGTTTCATCGCCAAGCGAAATATCAAGAATTAAAACATCCGGAATCGTTTCATTGATTATATTAAGTGCAGAATCCACATCGTAAGCTTCGTCAATAGATTTTACCTCGGGGCAGTAGTTTTCTAAAATATCAATAATGCCCTTCCTGATTTTACTTTCATCATCTACAACTACAACTTTCATAATTGAATCATTATTTGGAATAATGATAGAAGAATTAAATTTATGAAATCTTTTGGATAATAGCTAATTATCCCTATAAATAACAGGTAACATAAACTTTACTTTCGTCCCCCGGGAGATGTTTTTATCTGTTTTTAAATCGATAATTTCAAAGAATATCTTATTTCTATTTTTTCGGTTTAATCTTTCAAGTCTTTTTCTTGTCACCTCAATGGCAAAAGGTTTATGCGCAGCTTTCTTTCCTTCCAGGGCTTTTTCTCTGCCAACACCATTATCTTCAACCTCTACTACGAGGTTGTCGTTGTTCAACTGATACCTAACGGTTAATTTGTTACCATTCTTATGATCTTTAAATGCATGCTCCAGCGAGTTTTCAATAAATGGTTGTGTTAGCATAGGAGGAATAAGCGTTTCTTCGATTTCAATACGTTTATCTAATTCCATATTATAGTCAAATCCATCTTCAAATCTAAGTTTTTGAAATTTTAGGTAATACTTCATTGCATCAAGCTCCTGCTCAATTGTAATATATTCTTCTTTGGAATTTTCAATAACCAACCGCATGAGTTTTGCAAAATCGGATAAATAAGCACCAGCTTCAACAGGTTTATTTGAGGTTACATAATATTGAATAGCTGATAAGGAATTAAAAATAAAATGGGGATTCATTTGCGACCTGAAAAGCTTATTTTCCAGCTCCAGGGCCTTTTGTCGACTCCTGATTCTACTTTGCCGGATAAATAATGCACCAAACAGCGTAACCACCAGTAAAACAAATAAAATACCAAATGCAAAATACCTGTTCTTCAATATTAGTATTTTCTGTTTGTTGTTTTCTTCTGATAACTGAAGCAATTCTTTTTCTTTCTTTGCCGTTTCATATTTTGTTTCGATTTCTGTAATCTGCTGATGTTTTTCTTCATTGAAAATAGAATCCTTTACCAGGGTATATTTGTGGTAATATTCAAGGGAATTTTTATAATCTCCTAAAGCTTCATATATTTTTGATTTCTCCAAATAGACATCATAGTAATCTGATGTCCAATTGAACTTTTCCGATAAATCTTCACTTTTATTCAAATGCAGTAATGCTTTCTTATAGTCCTTTTGTTTTCTATACACCCCTCCTAGAATTCTATGGTTTTTAGCTTCTTTATCAGTGTAGCCCTGATTTATATCTATTTCCAACGACCGTTTCAAATACTCAGTGGCTTTCTCATACGTCCCTTTTTTTTCATACGCCAGTCCTAAATTGCTGTATGCTAACGAAATGAATGGCGTGTATCCCTTCTCTTTTGCTATGGCAAGTGCCTCATGGGAATATGCTATACTTTGATCCAAACTGTCAATGTTTTTATAAATATTTGCCATATTTATAAGCAATCCTGCTTGTTGATAGTAATCCTCCAGTTCACAATAGTTTTTAAGTGCTTTTCTACTGTATTCGATGGCCCTTTCATAATTTCCCATTTCATTGTAAATAATAGCTATATTGCCCAGCACGCCTACTGCACGTTTTTGTAAGCCTTTTTTTTCATATAATTCTGTTGTTTCTATGAGGCATTTCATTGCTTCGTTATAATTGCCCTGGTAGTAGTTAACCACACCAATATTATTTAACACGCCTGCTATCTTGATTGTATCGTGTATGCTTCTTCTATATTTGAGCACTTTTGTATAACATTGCAATCCTTTATCCAATTGTCCCGACATGATGAGCGAATTTCCTTTGTTATTGATTAAACTATGCAATAAGACTGCATCTTTATCTCCCAGGATTGCTATCCCTTTATCGCAATAAGAAATGGCTTCTTTTGAGTTGCCCTCTAAATAACTGATGCTTCCAAGTTCAAGATATGACCTGGCTAAGGCAATTTGATCATTCAATTGATTCGCTAATTGCAATGCCTGTTCGAGGAATAGTTTTGCTGAATCAAGCGATGTTGGCCTGTATTGCTTTGAGATTTCTATATACACATTCACTTTCTCCTGCCCTGTAGAACTTTCTAGTTTGTTTATTAGGCTGTCGGTTTTGGAAGTCTGAGCAGACAGAATATTGCTGAACAAAAAAAATATGAGTAATAGAGTTGACCTCATTTAACCAGGTGTTACTTAACGTTCATTTCGAAATGCATGAAAGCAATCTGTTATTTACAACCACTTCGTTATAATATGTAAATATATGAATTTCAGCAATTAACTTCAAGATTGCAATCTGATACATGGATACACATATCTAAAAAGAATCTTTGAATTTCCTTACTTCGTAATGAGATGAAAAAGGCAGATCTGTTCAAATATGTAAATCCTTTTCAGGTGTTTCGCCATTATTCATTTGTTCCCGTTGAAAATCTTTTCGTAATTTAGGGATCTCAACCAAAACACTAGAATTATGAATCGTATCGCCCTGTTTATAGTATTTCTGATTTTATCGAATGGTCTACACAGCCAGAACACCAAGAAAGTACCCGCTTTCGAAGAAGTGATTT
>CAYVSF010000212.1:0-5768 GCA_964453775.1 uncultured Bacteroidales bacterium | reverse complement strand
TATCAGCGCCATATTTCTCAATAAGATCATCAGGATTCTGCACATTATATTTTGACTTGGACATTTTTTCCACTTCCCAGCCGCAAATATATTTTTCATCCTCCAGGATAAATTCTGCATTTTTAAATTCGGGGCGCCAGCTTCTGAAGGCTTCAATATCCAATATGTCATTATTCACAATATTGATGTCTACGTGCAGGGGCGTAACATCGTAGTCCGTTTGAAGTCCTTTAGAAACAAATTTTTGTGTCCCTTTTACGCGATACACAAAGTTCGATCGTCCCTGTATTTTTCCCTGGTTAATCAATTTTTTGAAGGGTTCATCTTCACAGGCAAGTCCTAGATCGAACAGGAATTTATTCCAGAAACGTGAATAAATAAGGTGTCCTGTGGCATGTTCGTCGCCTCCCAGGTAGAGATCCACATTTCTCCAGTATTCATTGGCTTCCTTAGAAAAGTAGGCATCGGAATTCGTAGGATCCATATATCTTAAATAATATCCGCTTGATCCTGCAAATCCCGGCATGGTATTGGTTTCCATTTGGTAGCCTTCACTTGTTTCCCAGTCTTCGGCACGTGCTAAAGGGGGTTCACCTTCTTCTGTGGGTAAATATTTATCCACTTCGGGGAGCTCCACTGGTAATTCCGTTTCATCCAAAGGGTAAGGCATGCCATCCTTATAATACATGGGGAATGGTTCTCCCCAGTAGCGTTGTCTGCTAAAAATAGCATCTCTTAATCGGTAGTTGATTTTGCCCTCACCAATCTCTTTTTCTTCAAGTTTTTCTATCGTAAAGCGAATGGCTTCCTTTACTTTTTTCCCATTAAGGAAATCTGAATTGATTAAGATACCCTCTTTCGAGTCAAATGCATCTTCCCAATTTTTAGGGTCTCCAGCTTCTTTGCCCTCTTCGCTCACTACCTGTGTTATGGGAATATCGAAATGATTGGCAAAAGCAAAGTCTCTACTGTCGTGGGCCGGCACAGCCATAATAGATCCTGTTCCATATCCCATTAATACATAATCTGCAATCCAAATGGGAACTTTTTCATTGGTGAAAGGATGGATTGCATAAGCTCCGGTAAATTGACCGCTAATTTTTTTCACATCAGATTGGCGTTCCCGTTCGGACCGGTTTTTCGCTTCGATGATATAGTTTTCAACTTCCTTTTTATATTCATTTTGGGTAATTTCAGGAACAAGTTCATGTTCCGGAGCCAGCACCATAAAGGTTGCTCCGAATACTGTATCGGGCCGGGTGGTAAAGACTTCTATTTTTTGATCATGGCCATCAATATCAAAAAGAATAGACGCACCCTCTGACCGACCTATCCAGTTCCTTTGCACTTCTTTTATCGATTCGGTCCATTCAATTTTTTCCAGTCCGTCAAGAAGTCTTTGTGCATAGGCAGTTATTCTCAGCGACCATTGTTTCATTAATTTCCGTTCAACAGGATGTCCGCCTCTTTCAGAGAGCCCGTCTTTTACTTCATCATTCGCCAGAACAGTTCCCAGGGCAGGGCACCAGTTCACCATGGTGTCGGAAAGATAGGCCAGGCGATAGTGCATCAGGATTTCTTGTTGCTCTTTTTCGGACATGCCTTTCCACTCTTCTGCAGTGAATGCATTGTGTTCCGAAGCTGCAGCATGTATGCCCGGACTTCCATTTATTTCAAATTTCTTAATCAGATGATCAATGTGTTCAGCTTTATTACTCTCTTTATTGTACCAGTGTTTAAACAATTGAATGAATGTCCATTGAGTCCATTTGTAATAGGAGGGATCGCAGGTTCTAACTTCTCTGTCCCAATCATATGAAAAACCAATTTGATCGAGTTGCTCACGATACCTCTTAATATTGTTTTCGGTCGTAATTGCAGGATGCTGGCCTGTTTGGATGGCATATTGTTCAGCTGGTAATCCATAGGCATCATATCCCATGGGATGCAATACATTAAAACCTTGAAGCGTTTTGTATCTTGAATAGATATCGGAAGCAATATATCCCAGTGGATGCCCAACATGTAATCCGGCTCCGGAAGGATAGGGAAACATATCAAGAACATAATATTTTGGTTTATCAGGGTCTTCAGTTACCTTATAGGTTTTGTTTTTAGCCCAAAAATTTTGCCATTTTTTTTCAATTTCCTGAAAATTATATTCCATAATACCTTGTTTTTGAAGGGTAAAATTCAATCTGCGAAAATAGAAAAACTTTTACGAATATAGGAGATTTATTCACTATTTCTCTTTTAGGGAAGGGATATGCTATAAAAAAACTTAACCGAAGTTAAGCTTTTATAAATTTGGGGAATGCCGTGAAAAATTATTTGCTGTGGTTATTTAACAAGGAAAAGCTTAATGAGTGATGACCCCAGTTTATTATCGTCGAAATGAATAAGAATATCATAGAAGCCGGTCTTATTGCATTTGAACATAAATGTGGTATAATATTTTTCTCCAATTTTGTTGGTTGCTATTACTTCTTCATTTTCCAGTATCTGGACAACAGCATCTCCGGGATAATCTCCAACATGGTTTAGGACAGTAAATTTATAGAGTGAGTTCTTATTTAATGTAATTGTTACGAAATACTCATTTTCATATTGGTTATCACTAAGTTTTTTAAGCTCAAATTGAAATTCTTTGATGAAAATTTCCTTTTGGGCAAAACTTTTGGTGCTAATGGTGGTCGTAACAATAAGAAGTAGTATGGCGATAACGATTTTTTTCATGCCTGTTTCGTTATGCTGTTTATATTTAAATAGATTATTAAGATACAATTTTTTTACAAATATACGAGATATCAGCAAAAGAGTTTTATTTATGCCATATTTAATAAAAAAGGAGAAGCACCCGCCTCTCCTTTTTTACTGGAATATTATTTCTTACTACTGAAAAACATTTTCAACTTTTCTTGTTGAATAGTTAATCTTTAGTGCACTGGCTTTTCTTAGCTCCTGCTTTACATCTGTTACAATTCCCATGCGTGTATTATCATCTACTTTCAGCGAAGTAGTCATTAATGGACGTTCATTTTCATCCATTTTTTCACGCTCGGTAGAAATATAGTCTCTGATATCATCAACAGTTGCAAATGCATCATTTAATTGAATACGGGGTTCTGTACCATACATAGATACATAATTATCTTTGGGTTCCCCAATATTAATGTAGCTAACCAATGATTTTCTTTCAAGTTTTTGTACTTCGGTAGCTCCCGGAACATGAACTTTAATCTTCAGCGTATTTTCCCGCATCACAGTACTAACCATGAAGAAAAACAGCAGCATGAAGATAATATCAGGCAGAGATGCTGTGGAAATCGCCGGTAAACCACCTTTTCCTTTTCTCTGAAATTTAGACATAATTAATTATCTCCTATGTTTTTAGGTTCTGCTTCCGAGATGATCTGAGGATAGATTTGTCGAATAGCTTCTTGTTGTTCCTCAGTAACCTCGTCGTACTTTTTACCAAATTTTCGCATGGAAAGTTCATTTCTAAGTTCGTTATAGGCTGCTGCCAGCTCGTTTTGAACTTTAATATACATTCCATATGATGTTCCCCTGTCATTTTGAAGCGAGATAATACCTTTGGTAACTTCCACTTCGCCAAAAAAGGGTACTTCTTTCAGTTGTTTTTCAGGGAGATCGTCCTCATCCAATGGGTTTGCAATGAACTCCTTGGCTTCTTCCCGCAGATTACGAATATCAAGCACACTATTTTCCACCATTAACCTGTCTTTTGCATCAATCAGGACAACAAATACATTTCGTTCTTTGATTTGTTGATCATCGTCTTGTTGCTGGTTTGGATCAGGCATGGGGGGTAACTTACGGGAAATACCCGTATCGATATCCATTGTTGTAGCTACGAGGAAGAAAATTAGGAGCAAAAAGGCAATATCTGCCATTGATGCAGCACTAAATTCTCCACTTGGTCTTTTACCCTTAGCCATAAACTATTTATTTTTTAAAGCATTAAGGAGCAGACGCAATGGTCTGCCTCTCAACTATTACTTAAATACCTTCGCTACTTCGGTATAAACAATTGATAAAATTGCCAAACCGATAAGTATGTACATGGTATAAATACCAGCACCTACCTGTTTAAGTGTTGTTACTTCGTTATATTTTTGAAGCGACTCATTTAGTTTCAGAAAGTCTGTAGAGGCCAGGCTATACGATACAAAAACAATCACTGCAAGGATTACAATACCCAAAAGACCTTTTTTCGCTCCTTTTGGATTGGACACCATTTGTATAATTGGGAAAATGATTGTTATTGCCATAGCTAAACCTGCCAGAATAGCTGCCCACACAAGAATAGTATTGGTGTATTCAGGTTGATCAGTACCCGGCACATCTCCTCCTGCATAGAAGAGAATACCCAGAACTGCGGAAACAGCCATTAATATGATTAAGAGTATTCTGATATACTTACTCATGATAAATTACTTTTTAAGATTGTATTTTACTAACATATCAATAAGGGAAATAGAAGCATCTTCCATATCGTTTACGATGCTGTCAACTTTTGATATAATGTAGTTATAGAATACCTGTAATATAACAGCAACGATAAGACCAGATACTGTTGTAATCAGGGCAACTTTAATACCACCGGCAACGAGTGAAGGAGAAATATCACCTGCAGCTTCGATGGAGTCAAATGCGTCAATCATACCAATTACTGTACCCATGAAACCAAGCATAGGAGCAACAGCAATAAATAATGAAATCCAGGTAATTCCTCTTTCGAGCAGTCCCATCTGAACACTACCATAAGAAACTACAGATTTTTCAACAACTTCTATACCTTCGCTGGCACGGTCAAGACCCTGGTAAAAAATACTAGCCACAGGACCACGTGTTTCGCGGCAAACTTCTTTTGCTGCATCAACGCCACCTTCCTGAAGGGCATCTTCAATTTTGCTAAGAAGTTTCTTGGTGTTGGTAGTTGCTAGGTTGAGGTAAATAATACGCTCAATAGCAATTGCTAAACCAAAAATCAATGAAAGCAATACAACTCCCATAAAACCGGGACCACCTTCAATAAATTTCTGCTTAATTTGCTTGTGCAAAGTAGTTTTTTCTTCTACTTCTTCTGCTTCCTCAGTAGCAGGTTCTTCAGCTGCAACAGTGTCGGCAGCTTCTTCCATTGCCATTGTATCAACGGTTTCCTCTGTAGCTGTCTCGTCAGTTGTCTCTTCCTGTGCAACTGCATTAATTGATGCTCCCATTGCAAGCATCGCGAAAACTGCTATAAATGCAAATAATTTTTTCATGGTTTGTTTTCTGTTTTAATTATTAACGATTTTTATGGTTGTAAAATTATTAAATTTTTATCGATTTAAAAATTCTGGCGGAGAAAGTGGGATTCGAACCCACGATACCGGTTCACACGGTATACACACTTTCCAGGCGTGCGCCTTCGACCACTCGGCCATTTCTCCTTATTATCCTTTATTTCGGGGCACAAAATACAAAAAAAACATAAATTAAGAAGAATTATTTGCTTATTTCTCCCCGAAGAGAGCTTGACAATTCGATTATGCTCTCATTCTTATTTTTATCTTTTCTTAGAACATACATTAATTTTGTTAATGCTGCCTCTGTAGTTATATCATGTCCGCTGATTACTCCTGCTTTAAGAAGTTCATTACCAGTCTCGTATTTGCTCATGTCGACACTTCCCGAACTACATTGGGTAACATTTAGTATAATGATGTTTTTTTTCAACCCTTCTTTTATTTCTTTAATAAACC
>CAYVSF010000211.1:0-5769 GCA_964453775.1 uncultured Bacteroidales bacterium | reverse complement strand
TCTTTCTACTTCAAAAAAATACCTGCAAAAACCCAATATTAACCGTTACTGGATCAACCTTAAGGGTAGCTACATCTTTGACAACACCAATGCTATCCAAACCAACATTTCGAAAGGTCTACGATTCAAAATTTTTGGAGAAGCGTTCTATCAGGTCAATAAAATAAAATCGGATATCTTTATAGTTGGTGCAGATTTTAGGTATTACCTGCCAATTCATAAAAACCTGATCTGGGCAAACCGAATTGCAGGCAGCAGCTCTTTCGGTCATAAGCAATTGGTCTACTATTTGGGCGGTGTAGATAACTGGGTTAATCTTTCGCCGGGGAATCCTACCTTTATTCCTGTCGATGAGATTCCTCTAAGCCGTTCCGACCAATATGTTTTTCAGGCAGTTGCCACAAACATGCGCGGATTCCCGCAAAATATCAGAAATGGAAATAACTTTGCCCTCTTTAACAGTGAACTGCGTTTCCCTTTTGTTAGCTATTTCAATAATTATCCCAGCGGCTCCTCTTTTTGGAACAACCTACAACTGGTAGGCTTCTTTGATTTAGGCACTGCATGGACAGGACTGCATCCATGGGCAGGGAACAATGAATACGAATACGAAACTATTGAAAACGGACCCATCAATATTACGCTTGAATTACACAAAGAACCATTGGTAGCTGGTTACGGAATGGGACTTAGGGCAAAGTTACTGGGGTACTTTGTTCGTTTTGATTATGCCTGGGGCATAGAAAACCAAAAAAGCCATACAGGGATGTTCTATTTTTCATTAAGTTTGGACTTTTAAGCAAGTATTATGTCGGTAAATGAACTGGTTATACTCATTATTATTGGACTAATGGCTGGAATTGTTGGAGGTGCCCTGGGGGTTGGCGGGGGTATTGTAATTGTACCTGCACTGGTCTTCATTCTGGGGTTTACGCAACATCATGCCCAGGGAACCAGCCTTGCTGTCTTGCTTTTCCCTATTGGAATTCTGGGTGTGCTCAACTATCATAAAGAGGGCTATGTAGATTTTAAATTCGCGCTTGTACTAATACTGGCTTTTGTGGCCGGAAGTTACCTGGGATCCCTCATATCCATTCACCTGCCGGAGAAAATATTGCGGAAAACATTTGGTGTTATCATGCTGATTGCTGCATTAAAAATGATATTTGGAAAAAACTAAGTGTCTTTCATGAAGAATTTAAAAAAAACCATACAAAACCTTTCAGAAAAGTACTTTGATGATGCGATAAAGCATCGGAGGCACATTCATCAACACCCCGAACTATCCTTCATGGAAGAGAAAACAGCTGAATATATAGAAGAACAACTAAAGCTTTTAAACATCTCCTCAAAACGGGTGGCAAAAACCGGGGTAGTCGGATTTATTGAGGGCATGAAAGGTCCCGGGAAGCGTATAGCCTTAAGAGCTGATACTGATGCCTTACCAATTCAGGAAAAAACAGGATTGGAATTCCAATCGAGCAAACCAGGTGTTATGCACGCATGTGGGCATGATGCACATGCTGCCTCCCTGCTTATTACAGCAAAAATAGTTAAGCAACTCGAAGATCATTTTGCAGGAAGTGTAATACTGATATTCCAGCCCGCAGAAGAAAAGCTGCCGGGGGGTGCAAAAGCCATTTTAGAATCGGGAATCTTGCACCAGCCTAAAGTAGATTTTATCCTGGGTCAACATATTCTACCCGATATGCCTGCCGGAAATCTGGGATTTAAGGAAGGAAGCTACATGGCATCCAGTGACGAAATTTACATCACACTATCCGGAAAAGGGGGTCACGCAGCTCTTCGGGATAAAACCAAAGATACCATTAAATTAATGGCCCAACTCATTCTGGATATACTGGAACTAAACAACCTTCCTGAGACAAAAAACATTCCAACTGTACTTTCAATTGGAAAAGTAGATGCACCCGGAGCTACCAATGTGATACCCGGAAAAATCCAAATGGAAGGAACATTTAGAACCATGAATGAAGAATGGAGAGGTAAAATCCATAAAACCATACAAAATATCATTTCAAAACGAGAAAACGAAAGCGGGATTCACTGCGATTTAAACATTGTTAAAGGTTATCCCGTATTGGTTAATCATTCTGAAGGGACCCGGAAATGCGTATCCTGGGCCAAAGAATATTTAGGAGATGAAAAAGTCCAGAACATGGAAAAACGCATGACAGCCGAAGATTTCGCATGGTATACCCGGGAAATTCCCGGAACCTTTTACCGTTTTGGTGTAAAATCGAAGCGGCATAAGGAAGTTTTTCCCCTACACCACCCCAAATTAAACATCGACGAAGAAGCGCTAAGAACAAGCAGTGGAACGATGGCTTATCTTTGTCTTAAATTATTGAATGATATTTAAGTACTTTTTTGCTTGTTTGTTAAATAATTGACCAACTCAAGTAAAACAAACTATTTATATTGATTCTAAATTACTGCTCTTGTCATAATATTTGATATTTTTACTTTTCTATTTCATTTTTGAATCTAATTTTGTACCTGTAAACGAAGTTATAAACATAAAATCCAATTATCATGGCTTACGTAATAACAGATGATTGCACAGCTTGCGGTTCTTGTATAGATGAATGCCCCGTTGAGGCTATTTCTGAAGGTGATATCTATAAAATTGATCCAGATTTATGTACTGATTGTGGTGCATGTGCAGATGTATGCCCAGTTGAGGCAATTCATCCAGAATAAACCAAAAGCGTTACATTATTTCAAAGAGGGCACATTTAACGTGCCCTCTTTTTTTTACACACCAGCTTATTTCTTAAAAGCTGTAAAGCAAATTCGATTCATTATCACAAGACTATCTACTTCTTTACATTATACGAATTCTCATACAAATTTTGTGATAAATTTTACTATATTCGTCCCGAACTTATAACCCCGAAACAGATGTCATTATCCCGCGAATTCAAAAATACAGGGAACTGGCTTTTTAACAAGCGAAGCTATGTTCCTGTAATTTTATACCCTGCAGCTACCCTTGTTTTATTGCTGGACAAACAAACGATTACCGATAGCTTAGAACTCAGTTGGTCCATAGCATGCCTATCAGTATCTATGCTCGGACTACTTATCAGAATCCTTGTAATTGGGTTCACACCAAAAGGAACTTCCGGAAGAAATACAAAAGGGCAGGTGGCCGATACCCTTAATACAAAAGGGATTTATAGTCTTGTAAGGCACCCCTTGTATCTGGGCAACTATTTCATGTGGCTGGGGCTATTGCTTTATGTGGGAAATTTTTGGTTCGCAGGAATTGTTACACTCCTGTTTTGGATTTATTACGAACGCATTATGTATGCAGAAGAGAGTTTCCTAATAGAAAAATTTGGAGAAAAATATAAAGATTGGGCATCAAAGACTCCTGCCTTTTTTCCCAGATTATGGGGGTGGAAAAAAACCCCGCTTCAATTTTCTGCTAAGAATGTACTGAAGCGGGAATATAATGGGTTCTTTGCTACAATCTTATCTTTTACCTATTTGGATATTCTGCATAACTATACAAATTACCAAAGTATTATGCCGGATCCTTTCTGGGTTTATGCCATTGCCATCGCTTTTGTAATTTTCATTACACTCCGATCATTAAAACATTACACACGTATACTCCATGTTGATGGGCGATAACATCAGTGATGACTTTTAAATTTCACAGACATCACAAAAGTTCGGGGTCTCATCGGTCCGTAAACATAACCCGGATCACGATAAGGACCGCTGTCAAAGCTTGATTGATAGCTGTTGAATATATTCTGCATTCCTGCTGATACCTCCAATATCGGAAATCGTTTGAAATGAAAATCGTATGACACCTTTACTCCCATATCCACAAATTGCGGTGACTTTTCCATACGTTCCCAACGCAATACATCGCCATCTTCAATAGCGGCCTCTTCTACGTCACTACCGCTTCCTTCAACAACATTCAATCCCATATGTGGGATGTTCATAGAACCAGTATAGTTCAAAGTAGATGAAACGGAGAAATGTTTTCTCGACCATTCCCCAAGGAAATAGCCGTAAGCAGAGGGGGTACGAATAAACTCCTTACTCACGCTCTCTTCCAGCTCCCCCCAATGCTGTGGATCATCATAAAGACTTTTTTGCAGGGTCATCCCGAGCTGGAAGTAAAAAACTGCTGAAGGACTGTATTTTACTTCAAGATTACCCCCCGCAACAACAGCACCGGCGTCGGCATTTGAGCGGGTATAAATCACTATACTGCTATTTTCAACCGCAGAAATAGTCTGCACAAATGGATCTAACAACCGGGTATAAAAGCCCTCTGCCAGCAAGTAAACTGTTCCCAGTTGAGTTTTCTTATTAAAATCAACACTGCTACTTATGCTGTGCGAGGTTTCCTCGTCTAAATCAGGACTGTTTCTATGCAACACCCGATGTGCTGTGGAAACTTCTATGTGTAAATCTTCGTCATAGAGCTGTGGGGCTCTGTATCCTTTTGCATAGCTAAACCGCCATTGGAAGCCTTCTGCTAAATCATAAAGGAGATTCATTCTTGGACTCAAAACGAAGCCCTCAGCATTTCCGGAAGCATTTAGTTTATCCTGAATGTTATAATAATCACCACGCACACCCAAAAGAAAATTTATTCTATCCCACTTCCATTCATTTTGTAAATAAACTCCGGCTACACCGGATATTTGATGCGCGATAGCTGTATTTGGGCTTCCATCCGAATTAATCTTATCGTCCTGTAGTTGTTCCCATGCATATTCAATTCCGGCATTTAGATCATGGGCCAGCTTCTTTTTAGCAGGAATATCCCTGTGAAACATCAATCCCGCTGCAACGACCTGGTTGTCTGTTTCCCCGTAAGCCTCGGGATCCTGATCTGCGCCAAAGTAACTCTCCCGGGCGGTAATTCTACTTGAGACATACGCGCTGTATTTAGAAAATTGATCTTCCGAAAACCTATCCCAGGATAATGAGGCACCATCTATTTTATGATCCAATTGCTCCGCAATATCTGCAAAATGAGGTTCCTGATTAAAATTATTCCCTCCCCTGCGAAATTCATCCTGATGATGATAATCCAAACTGATCCGGTCTAAATCTGTAGGTCGGAAAAATGCACTTAATCCGAAAGAAGTATTTTGCAAATCAGTGAGCTCTGAAAACCCATCGCCATTGGCATCAAAATAATTCTTATCTCTATACATTCCGAAAATGCTCAGACCACTTCGATGACTATCAGATACGAGGGAGGCATTAAATGTTAGGCTTTGATCAGGAGTAGACATATCCATCAAGCTTAAATGACTCCCCAATTCATAGGAATTTTCAATGGGATCCTTGGTAATGATATTAACAGTACCCGCTATGGCATTTCCGCCAAAAAGCGCAGAACCGCCACCTCGAATCACTTCTACCCGTTCTATCATGTTCACAGGAATTTGTTCCAGTCCATAAACACTGGAAAGACCTGTAAACAAAGGTTTGCTGTTAATTAGAATTTGGCTGTATGAACCATCCATTCCATTCATGCGCAACTGCAGATAACCACAATTGGAACAGTTGTTTTCAATACGAAGTCCAGGTGAAAAGTTTAAGCTTTCGCTCAAATTCACCGCATTATTGCTATTAAAAATGCGCTCGGTTAGAGCATTTAGTATTACCGGGCTTTCACTTCTGTTGGTTTTATTCCTGTTGGCAGATACAATCACCTGATCGATATCCAAAATATCCTCCTCGACTTCAAAGCTTAATTTGCAT
>CAYVSF010000210.1:0-5783 GCA_964453775.1 uncultured Bacteroidales bacterium | reverse complement strand
ATGAGTGAGATCAAACAGTATAAAAACCACATTGCTTTAGATGCTGATTCCATTGCCAAAGATATAGGTACAAAAAGAGCATCAAATATTGTAATGCTGGGAGCAGCAACACCCTTCTTCAATGTGCCTTACGAGAGTTTTGAAGCAGGAATTCGTAAAATCTTCGCCCGTAAAGGAGAAGATATCATCAATATTAATCTTAAGGCATTGAAAGCAGGAAGAGATTTTGCAGATAAGAACAGATAATAGACATAGATTGTAATTATAAAAAATGAGGCTCAAATCCTGAGCCTCATTTTTATATACCTGTCTAGTAGTTTTAATTATTTCCAAGAATAAGTGGCATTCCATCTTCACCACTACCAATAACAATCACTTTGGCATTCTGCGACTTCGATAATTCTATAGTTGCCTCAATACCACGCATTTGAAGCAGGTTTTTGGTTAAACTACTACTCACAATTCGATTGGCACGCGCTTCACCTTCTGCAGCAATACGCTTCCGTTCTGCTTCACTCTTTTCACGATCTAACCTATATTGATAAGCTAAAGCTTCCTGCTCCTGCTTTAGTTTGCTTTCAATAGCATTCTTAATCTGGTCGGGCAGATTAATAGAACGTATGAGCAAAGCCTTCATTACAATATTATTTGCTTCAAGAACTGTTTTTGATTCAGTAATTATGGAACTTTCAACTTCTTTACGTTTCGTTGAGTAAATTTCTTCCGCTGTATATCGTCCTGCTACCCGTCTAACCGTAGAGCGCACTTCGGGCACCACAATTTGATTAATATAGTCCCGGCCAAAATTTTCATGTAAATAACCAATTTTAGTATATGCCGGGTTAAATCGTACAGAAATATCCATATTTACAGAAAGGCCGTTCTTATCGAGCACATCCATACGCTCCTCTCTCTGCTGTTCTTTCACATTGTAGACATTCATATCATTCCATGGGGCAATAATGTGGAATCCGGGTTGGAAAATTCTGTCTTTATCAAGACCTGTAGTAAACTTCCGGAAAATAACACCTCGTTCACCGGGTTGTATTGTAAGAAAAGCACTGCTTCCAAATAGTAGTATGATAACAACCACTATACCGAGTACAATCCATACGGTTGACGAAAATTTTTTCATAATTGTATAGTTTTAAATTTAAATTCAATTCCTCTAAATTAGGATTAATAATAGCTCCATCCAAATTGAAAAGGTTTTTACTCCATATTTGAACAGCATTTCTATAGTTATGAACAATAGTAAGGAAAAAGTGTTTTGGCGATGTTGATTTTTCTTTATTGCGCTTTTCGTTTTTTTTGGATAGTTTTGAAATTCACTGCATCTAAGAAGATCCATTATGTATTTTGAACCTTCAGAGTTAATCATCAATCCTGATGGGAGTATATTCCATCTGCATTTAAAACCGGAAGATATTGCGGATACTATACTTCTCGTGGGTGATCCGGGTCGTGTTGAACTAATTGGAAGTTACCTGAATGAGATTGAATTTAAAAAAGAAAACCGTGAATTTGTAAGCATAACCGGAAAGTATAAAGGAAAACGTATCACAGCCCTAAGCACAGGCATAGGAACCGATAATATAGACATTGTTGTTAATGAGTTGGATGCCTTAGCAAATATCGATTTAAAAACAAGAAAACAAAAAGATACACTACGCTCCCTCAATTTTATTCGTATTGGGACATCTGGTTCTTTGCAGGATGATGTTCCAGTAGACAGTTTTCTGTTATCTGTAAAATCTATTGGTTTTGACGGCTTGCTGAACTTCTATGAAAAGAGAGAAAACATAAGCGATTCGGGATTTGAAGAAGCCTTCAAAAAACATGTTGATTGGGATTCGAACTTAACCAAGCCTTATGTTACAGCAGCATCTTCCGAGCTCATAGACAAATTGAACGGCCCCGAGATGCATAAGGGCATCACGATTTCGGCACCGGGATTTTATGGCCCACAAGGAAGACAGCTAAGAATAAAAGCAGCAATGCCTGGTGTAAATGATAAAATCACTGATTTTGAATACAAAGGACAGAAAATCACCAATTATGAGATGGAAAGCTCGGCCATATATGGACTGTCCAAACACCTGGGACATCATGCAGCTACAGTTTGTGCCATCATTGCAAACAGGGTAAATAAAGAGTATTCAAAAGACTATAAACCCATTATAAAACAGCTTATTCAAATCGTACTGGAAAGAATCTGATAACTGTGGAAGATCTAAACAAAGAAATAGAAGCTTTGCTCCAGCTTTTGGATGACCCGGATGAGGAGGTTTACATCCACATAGCAAAAAAAATAAAAATGCATGGGGATGATATAATCCCGGCTTTGGAAAAAGCCTGGGAAACTTCATTGAATAGTATTCTGCAGCAAAGAATTGAAGATTTAATTCAGGAAATTCAGTTTTCGGGAACAAAAAACAATCTGGAAAATTGGATTGCTGATGGAGGGAAGAATATTGCCGAAGGAGCTTTTTATCTTGCCCAATACCAATATCCCGATTTGAAGTACCGGGATATTCTGACAAAACTGGACAAACTCAAACAGGATGTTTGGCTCGAAATCAATGATAATTTAACAGCCCTGGAAAAAGTAAGGGTCCTCAATCATGTACTTTATAAAATCCATGGATTTACCGGGAACAGTTCCAACTTCTATGCCCCTCAAAATAGCTTCATCAATCATGTGCTCAGTACCCAAAAAGGCAATCCTGTAAGCCTTGGGGTCATTTACATTTACATAGCCCAGGAACTTGATATTCCAATTTTTGGTGTAAATTTGCCCAAAAATTTCATTCTTTGTTACCAGGATATGTTCGACATTGAAGATGAGTTCTTTAAATCTATATTGTTTTACATCAATCCCTTTAACAAAGGAGCTGTATTGGGTAAAAGGGAAATCGACTACTTTCTGAAACAGGAAAGGCTTAAAGAAGATGACCGCTATTACGAACCCTGTTCCAATAAGGAGGTTATTAAGAAACTGCTGGAAAGCCTGATTTATTCATATAGCAGATTAGGTTACCCGGAGAAAGAGGCAGAACTTAAAGAGATTTACAAATTATTTAACAAATAAGCTATGAGCAATCAGCAACGACAAGATGAAATAGATTTGGTGGAACTATTTTACAAGATTTTTGCTTTTTTTAGGAAATACTTTTGGGTGATGGTAGGATTTTTAATTGTTGGTGCTTCCTACGGACTCTTTAAATCCTTGAAAACGGATGAGTTTTATGAAAGTGAAATGGTTGTTACCAGCAGCCTGGATAATGAAATGCTCATTTCATTACTAAACAACCCACAAAAGCTAAAGCAAAAAGGAGAAAAAGAGCTTCTGGCGAAAACGCTATCCATTTCAATAGAAGGAGTAAATGATATAAAATCCATAGATGCTATTTTTGAGGAAAACACGAACCAAAAAAACAGCAATAGGATAGTAATTAAAGTAGCTGCTGTAAATAGAGAACTTATCGACTCTATTTATTCAGGAATAAATAGTTACATAAAGAGTAATACACATATAAAGCAGGAACTTCTCATTGAAGAACAGCAAATACGCTATTTAATTGAAAAAACAGAAAAAGAAATCGAAGATCTGGAAGAACTTAAAGATGGTGAAGTTGATAAAAACCTTAGTAGTCAGATGATGATTATTAACGACCAACCCATGCCCAATAAGCTTATTCTGGATCTAACCAAAGAAAAGCTTAATTTAGAAAAACAACTTGAATTTCTGGCACCTTACAATGTAATCCAACCTTATTATATTCCTGAGAACAGCACCAAAAACACGAAAGAAAGAACCTTAATGTTCTCTTTAATTGGTCTGGTACTGGGTTTCTTCGTAAGCCTGGGGCATGCTATTTATCTTGGTTTAAAGAGCTATGAGAAGAAGTATCATTAGTTTCCCTGACACATACCAGTAAAACAGCCATTGATATCAGGAAGGCAAAGCTAATAACCCCTGTAAAGCGATTTAGAAGTGTTTCAAAGATAAAATGAAGGTAGAAAGTAATAACAATCCCGAAAAGCAATAAGTTTTGCTTTTTTAGCGAACAAATCAGCAGGTATCCAATTACAAAAAGGAAGCAAATAAGCCCAATCAAGCCGCTCCCCAGCAAGTATTCGATATATTGATTATGCGTATTCCCTGCAGGGGTCTCCAATTCAAGTGATGAATGCCCTTCATGAACCTCCTTCTTTAACTCTTTTTGCACATCACCCACACCATAACCAAACAATACACATTCTTTTGAAAGATGATTGGCTGCCTTCCACAAATAAAAACGTTCTCCCACTCCCCTGTCGAATAATTTGTATTCTCCACCCTTTCCACTCATATTTATGTCATTAATCTGTACAAAAAAGCCAGCAAACAGTATAAATGAAAAAACGATAGAAACAGTCCCCATTTTAAAGAGAAAAGCCGGCTTATACTTAGAAAGAACTGCAGAAATTATTATAATGACAGTTACGACAAAACCGGTTCTTGATGCCGTAAAATAGGCCGTAATAAGAAAAAATAAGATAAGTATAATCTTCCACTTTAACCGTTTTAGAAATGGGGAGCTCAAAAGAATCAACAATGAAGCTGTTTGTAATATTGAAAAGTAAGTAGGATGATGCAGGTTGCTAAACAAATCGTAAAAAAAGTAATTGCGCCACCATTGACCCTCAGGATAGAGTGAAAAATAAAATCCTTCAGGACCATTTTCCAAAGAGTTGAAAAAAGCATTGAGATAAGCAATGAACATAGTAATAATCGTAGCAATTGCAAATACGACAAGAATTATTTCAACATCTTGCTTTCTTACATAGGCCTTTAAAGCATAGCCAACAACAGGGAATAATAACAGAGCAAGTTGAACCTGTAGAAGAAAAACACCCCTGTCCAAATGTTGTGTATAGATCAGACTTATAAAACTTATAATAACAGGTATCCATAAAACAAACAAGCGAACAAAATCCCACCTTTCCCATTTTGGTGGGTGAATAATAATTTTAGCAACCGAAAATAGAGCCAGCAAACCTAAACCATACGTAATATTCGACCATCCAAACGGTATAAGAAATGTGATGATTAAAACTAAATAGAACAATAGTTGTGATAAAATATTATCTGCTCTCTGCATACTTTTTCCTAAAAATTATAAAATCCAGAATACCTTTTGCATATCCGATGCCATAACTAAAATGGAGTATATAAAATGAGATAAAGGTGAAAAACTTTACTTTAATACTAGCCTTTAACTTAAATGATGTTAGAATTGCTGCCAATAAATGTAAAATAACAAAAACCGTAAACACATAAAACAAAAGCCTTGAAACCAATAGCGTAAAAGGCCATAAGAATACCAACCCCACAAAGAAAAAAGGAATCAGTTGCCTAAGAGACACGAAGGATCTGTTCATTACATTCAAAACCACTTTCCAATAGCCATATTGAAAATACTGCTTAAATAGCTTTTTAAATGAGCCTCTAACGATATATTCCGCATAAATATCATTAAGTAAATAGATATTCCGGCCGGCTTTTTTAATCCTGTGGTTCATTTCACCGTCCTGCGCCCGAATTAAATTCTCATTGAACAGTCCCACAGACTGAAAAATCTCCTTTCTATATACACCAAAAGCTACGGTTTCAACAAAACCGGAATAATTTCCCGTTCTGAACTTCGCCCCTCCAACGCCAAAAGGTGAAGACATGGCATAGGATATAGCTTTTGAAACGGGTGTAAATCCTTTATTATTTAATATTCCACCCACAA
>CAYVSF010000209.1:0-5791 GCA_964453775.1 uncultured Bacteroidales bacterium | reverse complement strand
AATGATTAAATTGCCTTTGCTGCTTATTTCGGGCGGCACAATATATTCAATAGTGATCTTCTCCCCCTGGATGGGTGCAATTGAAAGCCCTTGATGTGATTTTTTGTTGTTGGCTGTATAAGCACCATTTAATTGTCTGCTGTCTTCGTTGTAAATAAAAAGTTTTGCGCCTTTGGTCAAGTTAAAACGGGAGAAGTGAATGCTTACAGATAAAGCCTGGGGTGCATTTATTTCAAGTAAACAAACACGATCGCCATTTTCCAGGGTATACCATTGTCCTTCATGGATGACGTCTGTGTGTAAATCAACCATCTTTGCAAAACGAAGCTTTTTATAACCAGTTTTTGCAAAAAGACTATCCTCAGTCAAAAGCTTATTTATATCAGGTTTTTTGATTCGTAAACTTGGGGCTTCTTTACTTTGTTTCGTTCCATAAAAATAGGGGAATGCTTTTGTCTCTATTTGTCCCTGGACAAGAGAAACATACAATAGCATGAATGAGGCAAGTAAGAATTTCTTTAGCATCATCAATTAACCCCTTATGTTTATCAGAAAATGAAATTACATAATCTTTTTGAATTATACATAAAGATGTAAAATTAATTGAGAGCGAATTTCCCAATCCCTATTTTTTGTGTATTTTTAGCGTTTAATAAATTGAGCTTCAATGTACGAATTTATTTCAGGAAGAATAGAGGAGATTACACCTGCATCAATTGTTGTTGAGCAGCAGGGAGTAGGATATTTCATAAACATTTCAGTTTATACCTATACGCGATTATCAGAGAAGAAGGAGTGCAAGCTATATACACATCAAATTGTAAGGGAGGATGCACATTTACTTTTTGGTTTTGCAGATAAAGCAGAACGAGATGTATTTAGACATTTATTGAGCGTGAATGGTGTAGGAGCAAATACGGCAAGGATGATGCTGTCTTCTTTAACTCCGGTTGAGATACAGGATGCGATACTTCAAAACAATGTACAGGCATTAAAAAGCATTAAAGGTATTGGAGCGAAGTCTGCACAGCGGATTATTGTAGACCTTCGTGATAAAATTGGAAAAGGTTCGGGAAGTGATGAAAAACTGCCTGTGGCAGACAATACAATTCAAGAAGAAGCGTTATCTGCTTTAGTTATGTTAGGATTTCCCAAAGGAAAAGTGAATAAAGTATTGAGTGAATTGACGAAAAAGGATCCTTCCATGTCGGTGGAGGATCTTGTTAAAACAGCATTGAAAAGGATCTAACTACTAAAGAGAAAAATTACCTTGGAGCATTACTTCAAATACTTCAGGATACTATTAATTGCAACATTGCTTTGCCTAATGGGCGTTCAAACAAAAGCTTTGTTTGCCCTGGAGCACGCAGAACTCTATCTGCAGCAGTCGGATAGCAGTCGCAATGATACTTCAGCTTTGCGGAAAAAGTTTAAGTCCCAAACCGATTATCCGTATTTTTTGCCCCAAAAACAGTCTCCCTTATTTCTACAAGATCCGGACAACATTGAATCAATTATTGAATATGATCCTGGAACGAACGAATATATTGTAAAGCAAAATATTGGGGATCTGGAATACCGTCCTTCTTCCAGGTTGAGTTTTGAGGAATACCAGGATTTGCAATTTGAGCAATCTGTTCGTAATTACTGGAAGCAAAAGGTGGAAGGACATGAAGGAGATATTTCCAGCAGTGGGTTGTTTCCCAACCTGCAATTTGGAAATCAGGCCCTGGATAATCTATTGGGGAATGATGTCATCAATATTACGCCGCAGGGAGCTGCAGAGCTTACGTTTGGAATAAAAATCAATGAAGTGCAGGATCCAAAGCTTTCTGAAAAATTAAGAAAAACCACCACCTTCGATTTTCAGGAAGATATCAAGATGAATATCCGGGGTTCAATCGGAGATAAGATACGTATGGGAGTAACCTACGATACGAAAGCCACTTTTGATTTTGAGAACCAGACCAAGTTGGAGTATGTGGGAAAGGAAGATGAAATTATTAAAAAAATAGAGGCCGGTAATATTTCCATGCCCTTGCCGGGTTCCCTGATTACCGGTAGTCAGAGCTTATTTGGTGTGAAAACTGAAATGCAATTCGGTCGCTTGAGGGTTACCAGTGTTTTCTCCCAGCAGAAAGGGGAGACAAAAACTATAGAGGTGAAAGGTGGAGCCCAATCACAGGAGTTCGAAGTGAAAGCCGATGAGTATGATGCCAACCGCCACTTTTTCCTTTCGCATTATTTCAAAGAGAATTATGACCAGGCCTTGCAAAACCTGCCGGTTATTAATTCAGGAATTACCATTACAAAAATTGAGGTTTGGGTTACCAACAAGACGAATAATTTTGAAAATTCCAGAAATATCCTTGCTGCGATGGACCTGGCAGAAGACAGGGATAATATTTATGCCTCTCCTGACGTTATCGAACCGGCAACAATTGTCGGAAGATTTCCAGACAATGATTTAAACGAACTTTATGAACGCTTAATCGGTCGAAGCGGAATTCGTAGTATTTCTGATATTAACTCGGCTTTATTGCCCTGGCAGGCCTATGGATACAATCCAGGACAGGATTATGAGAAAATTGAAAATGCGCGTAAGCTGCGGACAAACGAATATACTGTAAATGAGCAGTTGGGATACATTTCGCTTAATACCGCCCTGAATGCAGATGAAGTGCTGGCTGTTGCTTATGAATACACTTATCAGGGACAAAAATTTAAGGTTGGGGAGTTTTCTACCGATGGAATTACAGCTCCGGAAGTGCTAATTGTGAAGTTGCTAAAAGGAACCACCTTAACCCCACAATTGCCTACCTGGGATTTGATGATGAAAAATATTTATTCTATCGGCGCTTATCAGGTGAATAAAGAAAATTTTATTCTTAATATTTTTTACCAGGATGATAAAACTGGTAATGCCATTAATTACTTGCCAGAGGGGAAGCTAAAGGATCAGATTTTGTTGGATGTGATGAATTTGGATAATGTCAATTCAGCTATGGATGCTACACCCGACGGCATGTTCGACTTCATCCCCGGAATTACTGTACTGCCAAATAGCGGACGGATCATATTTCCTGTACGGGAACCCTTTGGTACCCATCTGAAAGAAAAGATAGATAATGATGCCATTGCTGAAAAGTTCATTTTCCAGGAACTTTACGATTCAACCCTTACGAAGGCCAGGCAGATAGCGGAAAAAAACAAGTTTAAGATGATGGGAGAGTACCGTTCAGACGCCAGTTCGGAAATTTCTCTAAATGCTTTAAATATTCCGGAAGGATCTGTTGTTGTTACAGCCGGGGGACAAAAACTGCAAGAAAACATTGATTATACGGTCGACTATAATCTGGGTCGTGTCAATATTATCAATACCGGCCTGCTGGAATCGGGAACACCTATCCGGATATCTTTGGAAAGTAATTCCCTATACAGCATTCAAACAAAAACTTTAATGGGAACCCATCTGGATTACCGTTTTTCAGATGATTTCAATATGGGCGCAACAATTTTGAATTTAACAGAACGTCCGTTGACGCAGAAGGTAAACATCGGTGATGAACCCATTTCCAACACCATTTGGGGACTGAATGGAAGTTATCGTACAGAATCGCAACTGCTGACCACAATTGTAGATAAACTGCCATTTTTGGATACCAAAGAGAAGTCGTCCATTATGGTGGATGCCGAATTTGCGCATCTTATTCCCGGCCATTCAAAAGCCATTAAAGAAGAAGGGAATGCTTATATTGATGATTTTGAAGGTAGTGAGACGTCTTTGGATATGAAAAATATTTCGGCCTGGGTACTGGCCAGTGTACCACAAGGCCAGGAGGATTTATTTCCAGAAGCCTCCAGGAGCAATAATGTAATTACAGGTTTTAACCGGGCTAAATTGGCCTGGTATAAAATCGACCCCCTGTTTTTAAGAAATGATGCGACCACTCCCGGCCATATTAAGAGAGATTTGGATCAACAATCCAGCCACTTCGTTCGCGAAATTTTCGAGAAGGAAATCTTTCCTAACAAAGATTATGAAAATAATATCCCAACTGCATTACAAGTGCTTAACCTGGCCTTTTACCCGGATGAAAAAGGTCCGTATAATTATGAAGTAGCACCTGAACCAGGTATTTCTACCGGAGTAAACGAGGAGGGGAAACTAAGTGATCCTGAAACAAGATGGGGCGGTATTATGCGACAGGTTCCAACCAGCGATTTTGAAGCTGCCAACGTGGAATATGTCGAGTTCTGGATGATGGATCCGTTTGTTTATAATTCGGGTCACTCCGGAGGTGATTTTTACATCAACCTGGGAAATGTTTCTGAAGATATCTTAAAAGATTCGCAAAAAAGTTTTGAGGATGGATTACCCTCTTCTGATGTTGTGGAAGATGTGGATACCACTGCCTGGGGAAGGGTGCCCGTAAAACAGTCCCTTGCCAATGCTTTCGATAATGATCCGGAAGCCCGCCAGTATCAGGATGTTGGTTTAGATGGATTGGGCGATGAGGATGAGCGTTCATTTTATGAAAGCTACCTTGAGCAACTCGAAAGCAGATTAAATGCTGAAGCTTTTGTCCGTTTTAATGAGGACCCCTCCAATGATAATTACCACTATTACCGCGGAAGTGATTATGATGCCGAAAGGCTTTCAATTCTTGAGCGGTATAAAAAATATAATGGACTTGAAGGCAATTCCCCCACAGATGCGCAGTCACCAGAGCCCTATCCAACATCTGGAACTTCCAATCCGGATATCGAAGATATAAACAGGGACAATACGCTGAGTGAAACTGAAAGCTATTATCAGTATAAAGTACACCTGGAACCGGGTCAAATGGAAATTGGCCAGAATTATATTGTGGATAAGGTAAAACGAAATGTTAAACTGGCCAATGGAGAACAATCGACTATTTACTGGTACCAGTTCAAAGTTCCTGTTCGTGACCCAGAGCGAGTGGTAGGGGCCATCCAGGATTTTAAGTCCATCCGGTTCATGCGTATGTTTCTTAAAAATTTCGAAGACAGTGTTATTTTACGTTTGGCTAAGCTTGATTTGGTTCGCGGTTCATGGCGCCAATATCAATATTCTATGCTTGAAGGCCAGGAAGGTTTAAGTACACCGGAGTTTTCGGATGGAGTCTTTGAAGTTTCATCCGTCAATATTGAAGAGAATTCGCAGAAGAGTCCGGTGAATTATGTATTGCCTCCTGATATTGACAGGGTAATTGACCCTTCCAATCCACAATTGAGGCAATTGAATGAACAGGCTATTGTATTAAAAGTACGTGATCTTGAGGATGGTGATGCCAGAGCAGCTTTCAAGAATGTAGAATTGGATATCCGGCAGTATAAAAAGATTAAAATGTTTGCCCATGCAGAAGCCATTGCCGGTGATATTTTAAATGATAAGGAACTTACTGCTTTTGTTCGTTTGGGAACCGATTACCGGGATAACTACTATGAATATGAAGTGCCACTAGTATTGACACCCGAGGGGAATTATGATAATAATAGTACCGAGCAGCGTCGAATTGTTTGGCCGGATGAGAACAAGTTCGTGATTGAACTGGATAAGCTGGTAGACATCAAACAGATGCGGAATGAGGAAATGCGGCGTGCCGGGAGTGCTGTAGATTATACAACAGTATTTAGCACGGTGGTGGGCGGTAATAGAATTACAGTTCGCGGTAATCCGAATTTAAGCAATGTTCGTACCATCATGATTGGTGTTCGGAACCCCAGTAAGGAAAACAACCAGATGGCAGAGGATGATGGGCTG
>CAYVSF010000208.1:0-5798 GCA_964453775.1 uncultured Bacteroidales bacterium | reverse complement strand
AGCAAGGGAAAAGAATCTTGAAAGTGCAGGTATTTAGAAAAGATCAGCATCTTTGCATCCATATCAAAGATAATGGAATAGGCCGCAAACGTGCCGAACGAATGAATAAGCAAAAAGCTACACAGCATAAATCGTACGGAACAGAAATAACCAGCAAACGCTTATTGCTTTACAGCGAACTTTATCATAAAGATATTCGTATAGCTATTGTTGACTTAACAGATGAAAACGGCGAGGCAGCAGGGACAGGTGTAGAAATTGAAGTCATTGAGGAAACGAATTAGTTATTCTAAAGTATGATACTCTAACTTGTTATGAAAGCAATTCTTATAGATGATGAACCCAATGCACTTGATGCACTTGAAAATATCATTTCCTTAAATGGACATGGGGTAAAGGTAGTAGCAAAAACGACCAATCCATTTGAAGGATTGGGACTAATCTTACAGCACAGACCTGATGTTGTATTTCTTGACGTTGAGATGCCCGGCATGAGTGGATTTGAATTGCTGGAAAGCCTTCCGGAGATCCATTTTGAGATTGTCTTTGCCACGGCCTATGATCATTATGCCATTAAAGCCATTAAGAACAATGCACTCGATTACATCCTAAAACCCGTTTCCATTTCCGAAGTGAATACGGCATTGGAGAAAGTGAAAGAAAAGCGTACTCATAAACTGGCACATTCTGAGAGTTATATAGAGTTGTTGAAAGATATTCGTTCGTACAAGGATGAGCGCATGAAGATTTCTACGCTTAATGGCTATGAATTTATTCAACTGGATCATCTTATTTGCCTGGAAGCGGATGGCGCTTATACCCTGGCACATTTATACAACAAACAAAAGCTGGTGATTACAAAGACCATAAAAGAGGTGGAGAAATTGTTGGACACCCGGCTGTTTTTCCGAACGCACCGTTCCTACCTGGTGAATTTAAGGCATATTAAGCGCTACGATACCGAGAAAAATCTCATCATGATGCCTGATGATCACAAAATTCCCCTGGCACGCAGAAGACGTGAAGAATTTAAGGAGCTCTTGGAAAAGCTCTATTAGAAATAGTTTCCCGATAGACTCGAATCAAAAGCAAATAATCTTTTAATTAGCTATAATTGAGTATTTTATATTTTATTGGGAAGATGCTGATGATCATCAAAGCAGGCTGCCATTGCTATAATCATATCGACCGCTCATTTAAAATACCCTACCGTTCATTAAAGCAAATTGTCCATTGAGTGAAGCTGTATTGTACAATACACAGAGCCGGCTATCTTTGCAGTGCAAAAATCGATCAAATTAGACATGATAGGCAATACCTTGAATTGCGTTAACGCTCAATGGAATTTTTTTAACCTAAATACACTATTAAAATGAATCAGAATTTACGTTTTAAGGCAAAATTAGTATTGATTGGCCTGGCATTACTATGTTCAAAATCAATATATTCTCAATCAACAACACAACCCGAGGGAGAAGGTACAAGTGAAAATCCCTATGAAGTTTCTTCATTGGAGAATTTGTTGTGGATTTCTGCAAATGAATACCAATGGAACAAACATTATATCCAAACTGCTGATATTGATGCTTCTGAAACCTGGGACTGGGAAGGCGGAGCAGGTTTTCCACCTATTGCAACTTATGAAAACGGTTTTTCGGGCACCTATAATGGTAAGGGCTATGTTATTGATAGCTTGTATATTAATCAACCCAGTGAGCAATATATTGGTTTGTTTGCTTCCTTAGACGAAACTTCTGCTATCGATAGTCTTGGTATAACGAATGCTACTGTTAGTGGTTCATCCAAAGTTGGTGTTTTATCTTCACGAAATTTGGGAATAATCAGGGATTGTTTCACAACAGGAAGTGTTGATGTAACTGCGTATGTAGGCGGTTTCGTGGGATATAATTTACAGGGAGGTGAAATTATGCGCAGTTACAGCGCTGTGAATGTGAACGGAGAAAGTCATTATTCAGGCGGTTTTTGTGCAAAAAATTACGGATATATCCAGGAATGCTATGCTGCAGGAATCGTTTATGGTCAGCTGGCAACCGGAGGATTTGCAGGAGTTAATGAAGACACCATAGTAAATTCATATAGCCTGGGCAAGGTAATTGCTTCTGGAGAGGCAGGTACAATAGTAGGGAGACAAAACGGAGGCTTATTGCAGGCTTGTTACAGCACTGGATCAATTTTTAACGGTGATGCTGTTTATGGTGTAAAGAGCGGTGGAATCGTAAGCCTTTGCTACTACAACTCCGATTCTGTATCCACGAAAAGCTCTAAACTAAGCACCTTTGGCTTAACCACCGATGAGATGAAAGATACCGCCAACTATGACCTGGACTTTACCCTTGTTTCTACAGATGGAGAAGATGATTCCTGGGCACAAAATGATAGCATTAATAATGGATTTCCTTTTTTAACCTGGCAGTGGGAAGGTTTTGAAGTGTTGACGGAGGAACTTACTGATTTGGAAGGGATATGTAGCGTTGCTGTGAGTAATTATCCTAAAGCAGTTGGTATTTATGGCGATACATTAAATGCTACCACAAATGATCCTTTGGAATATACAGAGCAGGGCGAGTTTATCCATGAATGGCTTTTTACAGAGGGTTCAAATCAGATGAGTCAATATCAAAATATCGTAGTTGAAGATCCTGAGCAACCTGTTTTAACTGCAATTGAAGATCAGGCTGTGGAAATTGAAGCCGGTGAAACAGTTTATGTTGTTTCAGGGAATGAGTTTGATGTGACTGAATACAGCGACAATTGCGAGGTTTTGAGCATTGCAAACGACTTTAACGATAGCGAAACCCTGGCAGGCGCTGAATTACCGGAAGGAACCACAACAATTACCTGGACGGTAAGCGATGCTGCAGGAAATACGAATGATTGCAGTTACGATGTTACCGTTACCATAGCAGAAACGACTTCTGATGAGGAAATAGCCCCTGCAAATGAGGTGATGCTTTATCCCAACCCAGTAGAGGAAACTTTAATTATAAAAACCGCGAAGGAGATTGACCAACTTTCAGTTATTGATATTACCGGAAAAACGATTTTTAAACTGACTGAACCGGATGCAGCTACAAGCATTGATATGTCCGGGTTGAATTCCGGTATCTACTTCATTCGCGCACAAAGCGGTTCCCAAATCAAGACTCAAAAAATTATTAAACAATAAATGTTAGGGCTATTCCGGTTGATTCCGGAATAGCCTTTCTTTAAAATTATTCTAGAAAGATGAAAGTAAATAGTTTTGTAAAGGCCGGCTTGCTATGGCTTGGCTTTAGTATTTTATTATCAGGTTTTGGCTTTGCACAAACAGCAACAGCGCCTGCGAACGGAGATGGATCTTTTTCAAACCCTTATGAAATAGCAAGTCTGGAGAATCTTTACTGGTTGTCACAGAACAATACGGAATGGGATAAAGATTATATACAAACAGCTGATATTGATGCCAGCGAGACTGTCAATTGGGATAATGGTGCGGGTTTCTCTCCAATTGGAACTTACTCGGATCGGTTTGCAGGCTCGTACAATGGAGATGGCTACCGAATTGAGAATCTTTATATAAACCGTCCTGAAACCAGAGATGTTGGTTTTATTGGTGTTACAGGCCGTCGCTTTCAGGAAATCAAGAATATTCATCTTATAAATGCAGATTTTACAGGCTATGTTAATGCTGGTGGTATTGTAGGTCAGAATTACTCACAAATTGAACGATGTTCATTTGAAGGAACCATTGATGGATACCTATATATTGGAGGGATAACAGGAAATAATAGTTATGAAATATCGGAGTGTTATGCCAATGCAAGTATTTCAGGTACCAAATATGTTGGGGGAATTACAGGACAAACATCATCGTTGATCGAGGATTCATATTGCAGGGGGCAGGTAAGTGCTGATGATATTTGTGGAGGATTAATTGGTCAATATTATTCCGGAGATTTATATAGAAATTATAGCCTTGTAGAGGTAACCAATGGCGGTGGTGTTGCCGGAACATATAGAAATAGCAGTAAGGATATACATGGTGTTTTTTGGGATGTTGATGCTTCTGGGGTATCTACCAGTGCGTTGGGAATTGGTTTGTCAGGTAGTGAGATGAGACAACTAAGTTATTTTCTAAGTACCGGCTATGATTTTATTGGAGAGGACAATAATGGAACAGCTGAGAAATGGGGAATCAATGCAAACGAAAATGATGGCTATCCTTTCCTTGGCTGGCAAAATTACAACGCTGAACCCATTCCCTGCCAGGAACCTGTTTATTCAGTTGAGTTAGTTGATTTCTTTGGTATTGATAGTGCCCGGTTCACTCTTACGTCTTATGAACCCAATGGATCTGATGGATATGTTATTTTTATGAACACGGAGAATAGTTTTGAGGATCCTACAGATGGAAATATTCCAGGAACGAATACAGTTTGGCAAAATTCCGGACAACAGTGTATTTATGCCGGCAATTCATTTGCTCCTGACATTGAGGTTGCCAACCTTGATTTTAATACGACCTACTATGTAAGAATATATGGTTATATGGAGTGTAACGGAAGTATCATGTATCATGGTCACTCAAAAGATACTTTGGTTGCAACAGATCCCAAAACGATTAAGCCTTCAGGCCTGGGAACTGTTGAAGCACCTTATCAGATTTCAAAAATAGAAAACCTTGCCTGGGTAATGTTAAATTATGAGTCATGGGATGAACATTATATCCAAACAAATGACATTGATGCTTCAGAAACAGCAGATTGGTATGCCGGGAAAGGCTTTCAACCAATTGGACATAACTATGGGCCTACCACTTTTAGCGGAAGCTACAATGGCAAGGGATACGCTATTATAAATCTTACAATAGACCGGCCGGATTTATACCAGGCTGGTGTTTTTGGATATACGAGCGGTGCCAGGATAGATAGTTTACACATGGAGGCTGTTAATATTACAGCAAAAAGCGTAATAGGTGGTATTGCTGGTAATACTAGCAGAAGTCAGGTAAATAATTGTTCTGTTAATGGAGTTTTAAGAGGAGAAGAAAGTACTGTTGGGGGGTTGGTTGGAACTTTTTACAAATCTGTAATGTATTCTTCTTCCTCCACGGTTTCTTTATACGGAACAAGCTATGTGGGAGGACTTATTGGAAGAGCGCAAGCATCTAATGTATATAGCTCATATAGTGAGGGAGAGGTTTTTTCTTCAATGAGATATGGAGGAGGGTTGATAGGATATGGAGCAGATACAGTTATGAACTGTTACAGCCATGTTGATGTCTCAGGAAATGAAAACGTTGGTGGTTTAAAAGGGCAAAATGGTGGTTATATAGCTAATTGTTATTCCACTGGGACAGTTGATGGGAATCATTCTTTCGGTGGTTTTTTAGGTGAAAATTATGGAAATATTGAAAACTCTTATTGGGATATCGATAGTTCAAATATAAGTTTTAGTGATGGAGGAACAGGTCTTACGAATGCCGAGATGAAAAATATCGATAATTATCTGAATTGGGATTTTGCTTATTCAGAAGACGATGGAAGTGAAAATATATGGGGCAGAAACGATGCAGTAAATGAAGGATATCCTTTCTTTGAAAGACATTGGCAAGGACTTATATTGAGCTCAGATGAGTTGCCGTTGATCGAAGCTGAATGTAGTGCAAACCTAAAAGTTCCAACCGCAACCGATATTTGCAACAATTTTGTATATGCGACCACCGATGACCCGTTGGTTTATGAAGAGCAAGGGAGTTTTGTTGTAACATGGAAATTTGATGATGGAAATGGAA
The DNA here is from genome assembly GCA_964453775.1 of uncultured Bacteroidales bacterium. GTDB lineage: Bacteria > Bacteroidota > Bacteroidia > Bacteroidales > UBA12077 > CAYVSF01. The sequence continues at coordinate 4 of CAYVSF010000208.1, read as the reverse complement.
ATAC
>CAYVSF010000207.1:0-5807 GCA_964453775.1 uncultured Bacteroidales bacterium | reverse complement strand
AAATATATATATAATATTATAATGTAAATAAAAACTGTTCATTCGAAGATGAACTCAAAAATATAATTTCAGAAGAGGATTTAATATGGAGGTTTCAGAAAGTATAAGAGAGAAAGGGTATATCGATAAAGATATCGATGCAACAATTGATATTGTTAAAGAGATCCAGCAATTGAAAGAGGAGAAGAATGCTGTTATCATGGCACATTACTATCAAACAGGTGATATACAGGATATAGCGGATTATGTTGGAGATAGTCTGGCACTTGCCAGGGATGCAGCTGCCACGGATGCTGATATGATCGTATTTGCCGGGGTGCATTTTATGGCTGAAACAGCAAAAATATTATCCCCGCAAAAAAAAGTAATTATTCCCGATTTAAATGCCGGTTGTTCTTTGGCAGATTCATGCCCTCCAGATGAATTTAGAAAATTTGTTAATCAACATCCGGATCATATGGTTATTTCTTATGTAAATACTACAGCAGAAATAAAAACCATGACGGATATTTGTTGTACATCAACCAATGCACTGCATATTGTTAATAGTTTGCCAAAAGAACAAAAAATAATATTTGCGCCCGACCGAAATTTGGGTAACTACATTAAAAGAATGACAGGCAGAGAAAATATGATTGTTTGGGACGGAGCCTGTCATGTCCATGAAGAATTCTCGCTTGAAAAAGTGTTGGAACTTAAAAAAGATCATCCAAAGGCGAAGGTGATTGTTCATCCGGAATGTCAAAAACCCCTCCAAGTTATAGCTGATCATATTGGTTCAACAGCTTCTTTACTTAACTATGTTCAAAAAGATGATAGTAAGGAGTATATTGTTGCTACAGAATCAGGTATTTTACATCAGATGAAAAAAGTAGAACCCGAAAAAAGCTTTATGGTAGCGCCTCCGAAGGATTCTACCTGTGGTTGTAGTGATTGCAATTTTATGAAATTGATTACAATGAAGAAGATCTATAATTCGCTTTTGTATGAAAAACCAGAACTGTTTTTGAGTGACGAGGTCATAAAAAAAGCCAGCGGATCGATAGAAAAAATGCTTGAAATTTCAAATCAATTGAAATTATGATGTCAAGCTACCATTTAGTTAAAAATGGTCTTAAACAGGATAAAATTGCTTATTTTTAATGAGTAATTTTACAGCTATGCGTTGTTTTGTTTTTACTTTATCTGTCATCCTTTTCACCGCTGCGATTGTGAGCGCACAAAACGGGGATAGCAGTCTATATAAGGTTTTTTATTATCCCAATGGAAATATATCCAGTGAAGGCTATATTCGTAAAGGGAAACCTGATGGATATTGGATCAATTATTACCGCAGCGGGATTAAAAAATCAGAAGGTAAACGGAACAATTTTTTATTGGACTCGACCTGGATTTTTTATGATGAAACTGGCGATACCCTTAAGAAGATTACCTACCGGAATGGAGAAAAGAACGGCTATCTGCACTGCTACTATTCAAGACCGGATAGCCTAAATAGCTTGAAATACAAGGAATTATATTTAAATGATCAGCTTTTCGGAGATGCCTTTTATTACGACCAAAAAGGTAAATTGGATAGAAAGGTTTCTTATGAAGCATCTAAAAAAGACGGACGTATTTACCATTATGATAAAAACAGAAAGATTGTTAAAGTAGAAGAATATATTAAAGGGAAAGAGATCCGATCTCAAGTGATTAATCAAAGAGATTCCACTGGTAAAAAGACAGGGATATGGAAAAGTTTTGATGAAAGAGGTTATTTAGAGAAGGAGGAAAATTTTAAAGAGGGTGTAAAAGAGGGTATAGCACGCTATTATGATTCCGGCGAAAATATTATACAACAGGTTGAATACCAAAATGATAATCCGGTAAAAATCATTACAAGTGATGAAAGTATTCAAATAAGGATGGAAGAGAAGCGATATGAAAATGGAAATCTAAAGTATCAGGGACAATATTTGGATACTCTGCCTGTAGGAACTCATCGATTTTATGGATTAAACGGAGAATTAAAAAATGCTAAAATTTATAGTTTCGATGGCGTTTTACTGGAAGAAGGTAAAGTGGGTGAAAATGGAATTAAGAGAGGTGACTGGAAGATATTCTATGCGACCGGAAAACTAAAAGCCTCCGGGTTTTATGATTCACGAGGAAGAAAAGATAAAACCTGGACGTTTTATTTTATTGATGGTACAATTGAGCAACGTGGTCAATATTCGGCTAATCGTTTGCATGGTGAATGGAAATGGTACTATAGAAATGGCCGGCTTAGAAAAATAGAAACCTATTTATATGGGGAAAAGGAGGGGGCTTATCGTGAATATGATAAAAGTGGTAATTTACTGGTGGAAGGAAATTATATGCAGAATGTAAAGGAAGGAGAATGGCTGTTTAAGAGTGGTGATCACCATGAATCGGGTAAGTATTTTAGCGGGGAAAAAAATGGTATTTGGAAAAGCTGGTATTCCAATAATCAATTGCGATTTAAAGGTAATTATGTTATGGGGCAACCCGATGGAAAGCACATCTATTATTATCCTGGTGGAACGAAAAAAGAAGTAAGGTATTATGATTCTGGGATACGGGAAAGGATTTGGATCCGTTATGATGAATTTGGAAATTCACTCATGGTACTTGCTTTTAAGGATGGTCATTTGTTCAGGGTAAACGGAGAAAAAGTACACAATGATAAATTGATCGAATAAAAGCGCAGGAAATTTTATCTTTGCATTATGGATGATTTTGAATTAAGGGCGAATCATATTAGTGAACAGGAGAAGGAATTAGAAAAGAAGCTTCGTCCATTGGAATTTGTTGATTTCCATGGGCAGGATAAAATTGTAGAAAACTTAAAGGTATTTGTTCAGGCAGCTAGATTACGAAATGAGTCCTTAGATCACGTGTTGCTGCATGGACCCCCCGGTTTGGGAAAAACTACACTTGCCAATATCATTGCGCAGGAAATGGAAGTTGACTTAAAACTCACATCCGGTCCGGTTTTAGACAAACCCGGAGATTTAGCCGGTTTATTAACCAGTCTTGAAGAAGGGGATGTTTTATTTATTGATGAAATCCATCGTTTGAGTCCTATTGTAGAAGAATATTTATATTCGGCGATGGAAGATTTTCGTATTGATATTATGATAGATAAGGGGCCCAGTGCGCGTTCGGTCCAATTAACTTTAAGTCCCTTTACCTTGATAGGTGCCACCACCCGTTCGGGTTTACTTACTAGTCCATTAAGAGCACGATTCGGAATTACCAGTCATTTGGAATACTATGACAGCAATATTTTGAGTGGTATTGTTCACCGATCTGCCGGGATATTAGCTATTGAAATCGATGATGATGCTGCTATCGAAATCGCTATGCGCAGTCGCGGAACGCCTCGAATAGCAAATGCACTATTGCGCAGGGTAAGAGATTTTGCCCAGGTAAAAGGAGAAGGTTTTATTAATCTAAAAATTACCCGATACGCCCTTGAGTCGCTCAATATCGATAAACTGGGTCTGGATATGATGGATACAAAGATATTACTCACCATTATCGATAAATTTAAAGGAGGTCCGGTAGGTATAAGTACTATTGCAACCGCAGTTGGTGAAGAGGGAGGTACCCTCGAAGAGGTTTATGAGCCGTTCCTGGTCAAAGAAGGATTTATACAGCGCACACCCCGGGGGAGAGAGGCTACTGCGAAAGCCTATGAGCATTTAAACAGGATCAAACAGCAAGATCAGGGAAAGCTCTTTTAATTGAAGGCATTTGAAATTTTCTGGAGTCTTTTTACATCCAGTATTTTAATGCGTCTTCCGCTAAGTTCGATTAATCTATCGTTTTTAAATTCGGAAAGTAAACGAATAACCGATTCTGTTGCAGTTCCAACAATATTTGCCAATTCCTCGCGTGTAAGAGAGATTTGAAGAATCCCCTCATTATCTAAATCAAAGGTATCTTTTAAGTCAAGCAGAACTTCTGCAAGTCGTTCGCGCACGGTTTTTTGTGCAATATCTGTAATATAGGAATTGGCTTCTCCCAGTTCTTTACAGGTTTGTTTGACAACGGCAAGGGAAAAATTTCCATTGGTTTTCACTAAAGAGATAAGGGATTCACCGGGAATAAAACAAAGAATGGAATCTTCGATGACTTTGGCAGAGGAGCAGGCGAGTTCTCCACTAATAATGGAACGATAACCAATAATATCGCCTTTTTTGGCAAATGCTACAATTTGTTCCCGTCCATCGATACCGGTTTTGTAAATTTTTACAACACCTTTGTGAATACAGTAAAACCCATTGGTTCTATTGCCTTCATGATAGATGATACTTCCTCTTTTGTAGAAATTACAAACTTTTGTTTCATCCAGCATTTCGCATTCTTCGGGAGTGAGGTATTTAAAAATAGAATTTTCTTCTTTAGCGCACTCCTGGCATTTAGGTATGGGATCTACTGTTTTCATTAGAATAAATCAGAAAAAGCGTTATATTAAAAACACAAAAACGGTTTTTTTGTTATACCTATAGGTAATAAGTGCAATAATAAGAACTTTTTTTCGAATATTTGCAATATTAAAATATATAGATATTGAATTATTAAGATACTAAAAATTAAAATTAACAAACATGAAAACCAGTTTAAGTTTAGATTGGAAAGATAAAATGGCCTTTGAGAGCGAATTAAATGGACATAAAATAACAATTGATGCGGTAGATGCGGTAGGTGGTGAAGATCGGGGACCCCGTCCCAAACCCTTAATGTTGCTATCATTAGCGGGTTGTACTGCGATGGATGTTATATCTATCCTTAAGAAAATGCGGGTTGAACCCGATAATTTTCAGGTTGAAGTCGTAGCAAATCATACGGATGAACATCCAAAGCATTATGATGAAATGCATGTGATTTATAAATTTTGGGGCAAAGATTTGCCTGAAGATAAGATACAAAAAGCCGTAGATTTATCGGAAGAGCGTTATTGTGGCGTAAGTTATGTGTATAAACATTATGTAAAGATGAGCAACGAGATTCAGTTAAATCCAAAAAAAGCTTAGCACCCCGGTGGAAAAAAAAGGGAAGCCAGCTGGCTTCCCTTTTTTAGTAGTCATAGATTTTAAAAAGCCGATTTAAATTGTTCCAGGAATCGCACATCATTTTCAAAATACATACGAAGATCATTCACCTTATATTTTAGCATAGCTATTCGCTCAATACCCATACCAAAAGCGTATCCTGTATATTTATTACTATCAATACCACAACTATCAAGCACATTGGGATCCACCATACCACATCCCAACACCTCTAAATAACCGGTGTATTTACACACATTACATCCTTTCCCACCACAAATTTTGCAATTGATATCCATTTCAGCAGAAGGTTCCGTAAAAGGGAAGTAGGAAGGTCGTAATCGGATTTCTGTTTCCTCCCCAAACATTTCCCGGGCAAAATAGAGCAAGGTTTGTTTCAAATCGGCGAAAGAAACATTTTTGTCCACATATAAACCCTCTACCTGGTGAAATATGCAATGTGCGCGTGCACTAATGGCTTCATTTCTAAAAACCCTGCCTGGTGCCAGTACTCGAATAGGCGGTTGATTTTTCTCCATAACACGGGTTTGCACAGAGGAGGTATGCGTTCTTAGGAGAATGTCAGGATTTTTTTCAATAAAGAAAGTATCTTGCATATCCCTTGCAGGGTGTTCTGGAGGAAAATTTAGCGATGAGAAGACATGCCAGTCATCTTCAATTTCCGGTCCTTCGGCCACAGAGAATCCGAGGCGGTTAAAAATGGAAAGAATTTCTCTCCGCACT
>CAYVSF010000206.1:0-5825 GCA_964453775.1 uncultured Bacteroidales bacterium | reverse complement strand
GCCATAACAAAGAATTTGCGAATAGCTCCTGTTTTTACTGCATCAACCACCTTATCGGCCAGTTGGGTAACCTGGTTGTGGGCAAATCCACCTACAAGAGTTCCTTCTTCAATGGCTTCCGGAGCTTTGCATTTTTTTGCATGCTCAATAATGACACTAAAGTTTTTAGGCGAGCCGTTTTTTCTTCCCTCAATGTGTGGAAATCCGCTAAAACCTGCAGCTCCGGTGGTATATACTTTGTCTTTGTATCCTGATTTTTCTTTCGGAGGTACCAGGCAGTTGGTAGTAAAGAGAATGGGTCCGTTAAAGGATTCAAACTCTTCTTTCTGCTTCCACCAAGAGTTCCCATAGTTCCCTACAAAGTGGTCATACTTTTTGAATGCAGGGTAGTAGTGGGCTGGTAACATTTCGCTATGTGTATAAACATCTACTCCGGTTCCTTTTGTTTGTTCCAGGAGTTCTTCCAGGTCTTTCAGGTCATGACCACTTACCAATATGCCGGGATTATCCTTCACACCCAGATTTACTTCTGTGATTTCAGGATTTCCGTAGGCAGAAGTGTTCGCTTTATCCAGCAAAGCCATCACATTAACTCCGTATTTTCCGGTTTCCAATACCAAAGCAACCAAGTCATCGGCAGTTAAAGAATCATCCGTAGTTGCGGCAAGTGCATCTTGCATAAAAGCGTACACTTCTTTATCTTCATGTCCCAGGTTATAGGCATGCTCAGCATAAGCAGCCATTCCTTTCACACCATAGGTGATCAATTCACGTAATGAGCGAACATCTTCGTTTTCGGTTTTCAGCACACCTGTTTCTGCAGCTTTTCTTTCGTATTCATCCGGAGTAAAAGCTTGCCAGGTTGCAGATTCATGCAGTTCATCCTTGTCAAACTTTATACCTTCATCTTCCAGCTTACTTCTTAATGCGTTTCGAAGCTCTAAACCTTCTCTAACGCGCTCAATAAAGACAGTTTTGTCAAAATTGGCATTGGTGATTGTGGCAAAGAGTCCGTCAAAAACAAACTTATCGATGTCTTTGTCATAATTGATGTTGTTCTTTCGTGCAGTTTTGGTATAAATACTGATTCCTTTTAATACGAAGAGCAGTAAATCCTGCATATTCGCTACATCATCGGGTTTTCCGCAAACTCCTTTAATGGTACAGCCAGTTCCTTTGGCTGCTTCCTGACATTGGTAACAAAACATACTCATTTTATTCATTTTTAAATTCGTAATTTAGTAACCTAATACTTTAAATAATATATGAATATTTTAACTAATCAAGCATTTCGGTTCTTTTTCTCTTATTTTAGATTGATTTTAAATAATACTTCTGAGATCAATTACTTGAAAGCTACACCTGTAAGGGGAAAGCTTTCGTTTTCCTGATAGGATTCCATCTTTAAATTTCCCCAAAACTGCACACTTTTTAGTCCGGCCTCTTCCAGTAGTTTTTTTAGTTCATCTTTTTTTACCGGAAGGAGTTCTTGTTGATTTTCTAAGGGTTGTATCAGATCTTTACTACTCAGTCTGGTTGAAAATCTAATGTACTTCCCGGAATATTCATAAAAGCGTTCGAAAAGCAGATTTTTATTGCTGATTAAAGGGAGGGAGGCTGGTTTTTCTTTCAGTATTCTGTTGTAATTCAGAATTTGAAAGATAAAAGCACCGCCTTTTTTCAAAACTTTATAGATGGATTGAAGCAGTTGAGCAATTTCTTTCTCATCTTTGAGATGCACCAATGTATTTCCGAGGCATACTACCCCGTCAAATTGCTCTTGAGGGTAGTGACGTGAAATATCCAGCATATTCATTTGAGAAAAGCTGACTTGTGCTGAAGCATACTTTTGCTTTGCCATTTCGATAAAGGTAGGATCCAGATCAATGCCTTCCACCCGAAGGTTGTTGTTGCTGATTTTTCCCGTAAGCCCTCCGGTGGCACACCCAATATCCAGGATATGTTGTGCCTTTTCCGGAAGGTTCTGCAATACAAAATTCACCTTCATATCTGTCACCGGGAATAGCTGCTCGTAATAGTTCGCTATGGATGAATAGAATTTGTTTTCCATTTTTTATTGCTTAAATCCAGTCTTCCGATACTATTTTTCCCTGTATGGATACGGTTATAGCCTTCACTGGAACTTTTCTCCCGGCACGTTGGGTAGCCATTTGCACCAATTGGAGTAATCCGCCACAGCAGGGTACTTCCATCACCATTATGGTAATCGTATTAATTTTTGCATCTTCAATCAGGGAAATAAGCTTTTCTACATAAACTTCTTTGTTGGAGTCCAGTTTTGGGCAAGCAATGGCCAGCGTCTTATCTTTAAGATAGGTTTCGTGAAAATTACCCAGGGAAAAAGCAACGCAATCTGCCGCCATTAATAGATCGGCCTTTTGAAAATGCGAAGCCACAGGATTGATTAAGTGCATTTGAACGGGCCAGTGTGTAAGTCGGGAAACAGTTGAAACTACAGCTTGCTCTTCTGTATCGTCTGCACCTGCAAAGCTTTTGCTTGCACTACCGGGACATCCTCCGGCGTGGTGATGGTGACCATGGCTATGATGCGATGCACATGTTTCAGCAACCGCTTCTTCCTGGTGGACCACGCTGATGGCCTCTTCCAGTGAAAAATCCAATTTTTCTTTGTGTTCTTTCAAGAAGCGCATACCTTCTTTCATATACCCAAATTCCTTGTGGTCTTTTAAATGCTTAAGGTGGGCGATAACCGTGTTTTTCCCTTTTTTGATCATATCCTGCATAACAAGCGTTTCATTATAGGGTTCGGCTTCACGTTCTTCCATAGTGATGGCATCTTCCGGGCAATGACCAATGCATGCTCCCAGTCCGTCACACATTAAATCAGAAATTAACCGGGCTTTTCCATCAATGAGTTGCAAAGCTCCTTCGTGGCAATTGGGTATGCAAACGCCACATCCATTGCACTTTTCCTCGTCGATATGTATGATTTCTCTTTTCATTTTTAGTATAAAAAAATTATTTAAGTAATTCAATACCAAAATAAGGTTATTTGAAAATACTGGCCAAATATTTTGTGTAAAAAGTGGGGAATGGAGTCTTAATTTAGAAAGAATCTAAATAAAAAGCTTAGAGATATTCGGATAGTCTTTGCTCGCGCAAATAATCGCGAAATTCTACTGTCATCTTATTGGTAACATTATTCATAATGCATTTGTCGAACGGGCAGATTTGTTTATCCATAGGACAGCCACCAATTTCTATCTTTCCTTCAATTACTTCATAAAGATCCAGAAAATTGATATCCTCGGGGTTTTTTCGAAGTAAAAATCCTCCACTGGGGCCTCTTTGAGAACTTAAATAACCGGCTTTCACAAGACGTTGCATTACTTTTGCTACATGGTGCTTTGATGTGTTGGTTCTTTCTGCAATGGCCAGAACGTTCATGCTTTTTTTCGAGCGTGCAATCAGGATCATTCCATGCAGGGCTATGGAAGCGGCTTCGGATAAGGCAACAATTTTAGACATGTATTTCGGTAATTAAAGTAATTGAATGCTCAAATGTAAAAAATATTTTTAGATTCCTTGTTATTAGGATGTTATTTTTTATGATATCTTGTTAATATCATTCGGGTGGTATTTTAAAAGAGGCGCTCTTTTTTTTATATTTTTACAGGTGAAGAAATTCTAACACAGGAATAAAGCTATTATGAATCAATATCTTGGATTGCTCGATCATGTTCTGAAAAATGGCATAACAAAGGATGACCGCACCGGAACAGGAACTATTAGTACTTTTGGCTATCAAATGCGTTTTAACCTGGAAGAAGGGTTTCCTTTACTTACCACCAAAAAGCTTCATGTAAAATCGATTATTCATGAGCTTTTGTGGTTCTTGAAGGGCAGCACTAATGTTAATTACCTGCAGGAGAACAATGTTCGTATTTGGAATGAGTGGGCAGATGAAGAAGGAAACCTGGGACCTGTGTATGGTAGTCAGTGGCGTTCCTGGCCTGATGGAAAAGGAGGGGGAATCGACCAGATTGCCAGTGTTATAAAGTCTATCCGGGAAAATCCGGATTCAAGAAGGCATATTGTTAGCGCCTGGAATGTTTCTGATCTGCATAAAATGGCACTGCCACCCTGCCACATTCTTTTCCAGTTTTACGTGGCGGATGGGAAACTTTCCTGTCAGCTTTACCAAAGAAGCGCAGATATTTTTTTGGGAGTACCTTTTAATATTGCTTCCTATGCACTTCTACTTATGATGGTGGCCAGAGAAACCAACCTGGTTCCTCATGATTTCATTCATACCCTGGGCGATGCCCACATTTATCTGAATCATATTGAGCAGGTAAAGCTTCAACTCACAAGAGAACCAAGAGAATTACCTCAAATGGTTTTAAATCCGGAGATAAAAAAGGCAGAGGATTTCAAATATGAAGATTTTGAGCTAATAAACTACGATCCACACCCACACATAAAAGGTAAGATATCCGTATAAAAAGCAATTTATGATAGTATCACTTATAGCTGCAGCGGCAGAGAACAATGTAATTGGGAAAGACAACGATTTGATCTGGCATTTGCCCGAAGATTTAAAACATTTTAAACGCACTACCAGCGGCCATACTGTAATTTCTGGAAGGAAAACCTACGAATCTTATGGAAAACCGCTTCCCAGGCGTAAAAACATTATCATTACCAGGGATTCTGATTATAAAGCTAAAGGTTGTATCGTAATTAATTCCCTTGAGAGTGCTTTGGAGCTTGTTAAAGATGAGGAAGAGGTTTTTATTATTGGCGGTGGCGAAATTTATCGGCAGGCCTTGCCTGTGGCAGACCGGATTTATCTTACCCGTGTGCATGCAAAACCGGAAGGGGACACCTATTTCCCGGAGTTTTCAGCGGCGAACTGGGAAGAAAAAGAACGCCGGGAACACCCGGCGGACGAGAAGCATGATTATGCTTTTACAATTATATGGTACGAGCGTAAGGATTAATTAGGCTGCTTTTAAACGTTGCAGGCTCACCTTTCTCATTCTTTTCTTGGCATAGTCCAGTGTAATTCGTACTTCTTTTTCCCTGGAAGAAGGTGTTTCATACATCGCATCAATCATGATGGCTTCACATATTCCACGTAATCCCCTTGCGCCGAGTTTAAATTCAACCGCTTTGTCTACAATGTACTCAAGCACTTCATCATCAAATTTTAATTCGATACCATCAATGCGAAAAAGCTTCTTATATTGCTTGATAATTGAGTTTTTCGGCTCGGTAAGAATCTTTCGCAGGGTATCTCTTTCCAGTGGGTTCAGATAAGTGAGAATGGGCAGTCGGCCAATTATTTCAGGAATCAATCCGAAAGATTTCAAATCCTGGGGTGCAAGATATTGCAGCAAATTATCCCTGTTGATATGCTCTTTTTCCTTACTGGCTGTGTATCCAACAACCTGTGTGTTGAGGCGTTGGCCTATTTTTCTTTCGATACCATCAAAAGCACCACCGCCGATGAAGAGAATATTTTTCGTATTGACGGGAATCATTTTTTGGTCGGGATGTTTACGTCCACCTTGTGGAGGCACATTTATAATAGAGCCTTCAAGCAATTTTAACAATCCCTGTTGTACACCTTCTCCCGATACATCCCTTGTGATGGAAGGATTATCGCCTTTTCGCGCAATTTTATCAATCTCATCTACGAATACAATTCCTTTTTCAGCGGCTTCCACATTGTAATCTGCTACCTGAAGCAAACGGGTTAGAATGCTTTCAATATCTTCACCCACGTATCCGGCTTCGGTTAAAATGGTGGCATCAACAATAGTAAAGGGGACGTGCAA
>CAYVSF010000205.1:0-5848 GCA_964453775.1 uncultured Bacteroidales bacterium | reverse complement strand
ACCATTCAATTGTTGGGTGTTCTGGTTTTTTTAATATCCACTCCAAGATCTTCTTCTGCAATTTCCATCATCTTTTCCATGTAATCCATATACAATTGCTTTTGGCATTTGCTTTCAAATAAATTGGCTTTTATGGTCAACCTATATCAGGGGCAGACAACAGACAAAGGTCCAATTTCCAACATCGAACTTCTAATCCTCCCTTCGACAGATCTGCCAGAAACTATATATACTGGATGCCTGACATGGCGCATAAAGATCCTTTACTTCTTATAAAAATCCGTGCTTTCAAAAATTTTATCGGCCGATTTTGCGATAAAACCACCATATAATGATCCGCTATCATCCGGATAGCGCCTGGCAAATTCATAATAACAGCCGGGAATACCCTTTTTACCCTCCTCAAATTCTACTTCAATATGATTGGCCATAATACTGGATTGCTCCAATAATTCCGCCGGGGAACCTTTCACTTCTCCGCCGGAATCATTCATTTTCAAGCCGTTGTCCTTTAAGAACTGGTTGACTTCCTGGATACTTTCAAAGTTTTTGAGGGCATTGATATTTACCGTAAAATGGTTGGCCCTAAAGCCATAAACATAGACCCATGCTGCATACTCACTCTCTTTTCGTAATTTTTCATACACCTCATAAGAAACAGTTGGCCAAATATTTCCCTTTAATATAAGTTCATCCGATTCCAACACCTCACGGGGTACCTGATTAATTTTCTTTGCAAGGATTTCCTGCAATTCATTGCTAAAATCCTGCAAAATCAGCTGCGAGATAAATACTTTAGGGGCATGGTCAATCGTAGGGTGCTCAAAATGCTTTGCAATTAAATGTTTCTTGTCGAAGGTATAATTGCCCTTTTGCTCGTAACCGTTCTCAATAAAGATACGGGCCAGCACATCAATATTAATGCGTGGATCGTTGTAAGTACGAAAAGCAATGTGATCATTTTGAACCTGCTCGCCTTTTTGTTCAAACAATTCATACACTTTTTTAGCTGCGGGATTTTGGGTCGTATAATCATCCCAAAGTCGCTGAAAAATGTTGTCAAGTTTCATATCAAAGTTGTTTTTGTTTATATAATCTCATCAACTGTTAATTGTTAGGTATTTACAAATTAAAAGATTTTTTGTTCAGAAAGACCAGTAGGCAACAACTACCATCGCACTAAATATCAAATCTTTATCAAGATAAAAGATGGCCGCGAAAACGCAGAATAAAAAAAAATGTTAAAAAGTGGCTTCTCCTTGTAATAAAATTGTAAAATTGCTGTCTAAGGTGTAAACCGGATACAACGAATGAACGATCAGGAACTGGCAAAAAGAATACAAGAGGGTGATGAAGATGCTTTCAGAACCCTGGTCGATCACCACCAGGAAATGGTTGTGAATGTATGCAACAGTTTTTTGCACAATGCAGATGATGCCATGGATGTATCCCAGGATGTTTTTATAAAAATATTTGAATCGATCCATAAATATAAAGGACAGGCTAAACTCTCCACCTGGATTTACAGGATTGCAGTAAACCACAGTTTAAACCATATCAGGAGTAAAAAACGAAGGAACTGGCTAAATACCCTGGACAATCTATTCAATGGAGATGAGAATGAAAAACCGGTGTACGAACCGGTCGATGAAAGTAGCCAGGAGAAACAAATAGAAGCAGAAGAAGAACAACAGGTGATGATAAAGGCTCTTCAAAAGCTTCCCGAAAAACAAAAAACAGCCTTAACGCTAAACAGCTATGAAGAGATGGCCTATAAAGAGATTGCTGAAGTGATGCAGATCCCTGTCAATCAGGTAGGGGTTTTAATTAACAGGGCCAGAAAAAATATTCAACAGTATTTGATTGACTTCTATAAAAAGAATTAGTTTGTAATAAATCTGATGTAATGGTGTCAAACCATAAAAGGGAATAAAAATGAAGTGTAAAGAAATACAATATCGCATCCCGGAATATCTGGAAGGTCAGCTTTCTGAAAATGAGAAGAAAGCCTTTAATAAACACCTTGAACAGTGCAACGACTGCAAAGAATTACTGGCGCAGGTGAGCCATTCCATGCAGTATCTGGGTAAAAAAGAAAGCATTCCCTATCAACCCTTTTACTATACCCGATTGAAGGCCAGAATGGAGAAACGACAGGAGGCCGTTTCTGCAGCACCTGCTCCTATGTGGAAAAGAGTACTGCAACCGGCAGCCTATACCTTCTTTCTGGGTGTTGGAATCTACATTGGTATCCTGTTGGGCAGCGGATTAAGTGGAAATCAACAGGAAATTTCCCAGGCAGAAAAAGAAAAATTGGAATTGGATGCCTATGCAGAAAGTGCATTTATGAACGAAATGGAGCTGGAAAGCCTAACAAGTACATTTATCCTGACAAACGACACAAGCTATGAAGAGTAAAACGAAGCGAAATATACTAATTGCGGCTATTGCTGTTTTAATTATGATTAATCTTTCAGCGATCGGAACCCTGATATATAAAAATATTCAGGACCAAAGGCCGCAATCACAGCAATTTGAACGGTTTGAAAAAAACAGAGATTCAAGGGATTTTGACCACAAAAGCTTTGAGCAAGGTTTGAGAAATGAACTGCAATTAAATAATGAACAGTTCGTACAATTTAAAGACGAACGAAGGAAAGCCTACATGGAATCCAAAACAGTCATCAGAGAACTCAACACCATAAAACGTCAGATGATGGAGGAGCTGGGAAAAGATAATCCTTCCATGGAAAAATTAAAAAGCTACTCCAGGGAAATTGGCGATATGCATGTGGAATTAAAAATAATATCCATTGATCATTACTTCAGATTAAGGGAAATATGCACTCCTGAACAGGAGAAAAAACTGAAAGAGTTTTATATGCGCATGTTCCCAGGAGAACCACATTACGACAGACCACGAAGACAGGGCCAGGGAAGACACGGAAGAGACTAAACCCCAAAATCAGAAAAAAAAGAAATAACAGCAATAAAATTTTACAAAAGTATTTAAGTACTAAATTATTAAAATAAAGAAATGAAACGCATCTTACTTCTTACAACAGCAATAATTCTCAGTTTATCAACGAATGCACAGCGCCCTGGTGGAGGCAGGGCTAATATGGCCAATATGCCGAAAGAAGGTGTAATAACAGGGAAAATTATTGATAAATCAACGGATCAACCCATGGAATATGCCAATGTGGTTATCTACAGCAAAAGGGATTCTTCTCTCGTGGGAGGAACCATTTCAAACCCGGACGGGAGCTTTAAAATTGAACAAGTGCCCTATGGAAGATTTTACCTGACAGCCAATTTCATCGGGTACAATAAAATACAGAAAGATTCCATCATGATATTACCACGCAGTAAGGAAATGAATGTGGGGACCATAGTTTTGAGTCCGGTAGCTACGGAAATCGAGGGTGTGGTGGTAAAGGCCGACAAATCGCCTGTGAACTACAAGTTGGATAAGAAGGTGATTAATGTTAGCCAGGATATCAATTCCCGCTCGGGGACTGCTATAGATGTATTGCAGAATGTACCTTCTGTTACCGTAGATATCGAAGGGAATGTTACCATGCGCGGCACCTCCAACTTCACAGTACTTATCGATGGCAAACCAAGCACCCTGGACGGCAATGATGCACTGCAGCAAATACCGGCAGGAACTATTGACAACATCGAAATCATTACCAACCCTTCAGCAAAATACGATCCGGAGGGTGTTGGCGGTATCATAAATGTGGTGCTTAAAAAACAAAAGCTGGCAGGGATTAGCGGTTTGTTGAACCTATCAGCCGGTACTGGGGACAAATATCGCGGAGATGTCTTACTGAACTACCGCACCAGTAAAATGAATGTCTTTGGCGGCGTGGATTATAACAACTTCAACTTCGGTGGCTCGCAAGAAAGCTATACCGAAACCTATAGAAACGACTCTACAACTTATAGGAATACAAGCGGAAGCAGGGATTTCGTTCGCGAGGGGATCACCTTTAAAGGAGGTGTTGATTTTTACCTCAATGATAACAATACCTTAAGTCTTGGAGCTAGAGGTGGAAATTACGGATTTGTTATGGAATCGATGTCGGAGATTCAGAATTATTTCATGGTGGAATCCAACTCAGATTATACGCTTAATGAAAACATCAGTGACCGCTCCGGAAGGTATTACAATATCGATCTAAACTTTGACCATCAATTTGCTGATCCCGGTCATAAACTTACTGCCATGGCCTACTATTCTTTCCGTGGTGGAGACGATGAGAGCGAACAGAATGCCTATACCACCGATAGCAACTTCGATATTCTTCCCGGCGATGTGAGTCGCATCAAGAATAACACGGAAGACGGACGTGATCAATTCCGCTTTAAGCTGGATTACGTGAAACCCTTTACCCAAAAAAGCAAACTGGAAGCCGGTTATCAATCGAGATTGAGCAAAAACAACCAGGAGTACTTTTTCTATGACTACGACAATGAAACGGATGAATGGATACTAAATGATATCTATACCAACAATTATAACTTTAGCAGGAATATTCACGCCCTGTATACTACCTATAGCAATGAAGTCTTAGGTATAGGTTACCAGCTGGGCTTGCGTGGAGAGTATACCGACCGGGAGATTGAAAATATTATGGCCGATGAGTCTTATGTCATCGATCGCATCGACCTCTTTCCCACCCTTCACCTATCGAAACAAATCAACGAAACGAACCAGATTATGGCCAGCTACAGCAGGAGAATTAACCGACCAAGAGGTTTCTTCCTGGATCCCGTGGAAAGCTACATGGACGAATATAACATCCGAAAGGGAAATCCGGCCCTGGAGCCCGAGTATATCGATTCCTATGAATTGGGATATCAAAAAAGTATCAACCGGAATTTTATCAACCTGGAAGGGTACTACCGGGTTACCCAAAATGGTATTACACGAATTACCGAATTGAATGAAGACGATGTTTTTGTCCAAACCTTCGATAATCTGAGTTCGGAATACGCACTTGGTGCAGAACTTATGGTGAATGCCCAGCTATTTAAGTGGTTCAGATTAAATGCTTCGGCCAATGTTTACGATTACCGCATCGAAGGTGGAGTAGTGAACACCACTTCCGGTGAAAACAGAAGTACTAACTGGGACTTCCGGGTAAACGGAACCATTATGGTAAAAGATGCTACAAGAGTGCAGCTCAGTTCCTTTTATCGCAGTCCGAGTATTTCTGCCCAGGGAGAACGGGAAGGTTTTATGTCTACAAGTCTGGCGATCCGACAGGATTTTTTCAGTGGCAAACTTTCTACCACTTTGCAGGTGCAGGATATTTTTAGTCAAATGCAGCACGAATTCACCAATTATGGGGATAGCTACTATTCCTACAATGTTTTTCAGCGCGAAACCCCGATCGTTAATCTCACGCTTAGTTACAAAATCAACAACTATAAACAACGCATGAGCAAACAAAATAGTGGACTTGATGATGTAGAAATGGATATGGGGTACTAAGAGAAAAATCCGTTTTTAATGTGAAGGCATTCTCTGAAAAGGGAATGCCTTTTTTGTTTAATAATATTGCTTTAAATTCTAAACAATAATAAAAAATGTATGTTAGTCAGATAAAGAAATAACGAATACAATTATTATGAAATTATTTAAAAAAGATCCCAAGAAACAATTACAAAAGAAGTACGATAAATTAATGGAACAAGGCTACCAGCTATCCACGGTCAATCGAAGAGAGTCGGACCGAAAATATGCCGAAGCTGATAAAGTGCTGAAAGAATTGGAGCAGATGGATAAACCAAATTAGGTCTGAACCAAAACGTTTTAAAGGGTTCGCAAGTATGA
>CAYVSF010000204.1:0-5861 GCA_964453775.1 uncultured Bacteroidales bacterium | reverse complement strand
CGCAGTTGAAATTTTCTCATCTCCAAATCAACTCTGGCAGCGTTCAAATCCGAACCTGCATTTAAAAAACTCAGCTCCATTTGCATGAGCTCATTCTCTGCAATGGTACCAATTTGGTAACGACCCTGTGCTATTTTATAAAGTGTATCTGCGTTGGAGTAGTTTATTTCAGCCACCTGCATATTTTGCTGTGCCAGGGCCAAATCGAAAAAATAATTCACGGCTTTAAGCGATACATCTTCCAAAGCAGAAATATAATTTTTCCGGGCTTCTTCATATTTAAGGGGCTCTATTTTTCGCTGCCACTTATAATCGTTGTAAAGCAATATAGGCTGACTATACCCTATGCTAACCGGTGTAGATAAATAAGATGTTCCTTTAAAATCACCAAAAAGATCAGTTCGTTCCAGTCCGGAATTTATAAACAATTGACCTCCGGTAAATGGCACAACTTGCTGCATTCTTAAATTCGCTCCTATGCGGTTCCTATATTCTTCGGTATACACATAAGAACCATCATCCAGTTTATTCTCGCTAATGGATCGACTAAAAGCAGGAATTGTGCTTTCCAGGGAAATACTAGGACGAAACTGGGCAATATGGGTTCTGTACTCCCAGTAATTGGCACGAAAACGGTGTTTCGCCATAATAGCATCGGGGGATTGCTCCCGGGCCAGTTTTATGACCTCCTGAAAAGTTAATTCCATCTTTCTTGATTCCTGTGCATTAGCTTTTGAAACCAACAATGTAAAAAGCAAAGCAACAGGAATTAAATATCGTTTAATCATAATTCATGCTTTTATTCATACCGTAAGGATTCTATCGGGTCTTTTTCTGCCGCGCGTTTCGCCGGACTTAATCCGAAAACAATGCCTACTGCTGCACTAACGCCGAAAGCTACCAATACGGATAGTGGTGAAACAATGGTTAATATATCTGCAAATTGAGTGATTAGTTTTGAAAGAATAATGCCCAGAATAACTCCGATAAATCCACCGGAAACGCTAATCAATATAGCTTCGGAGAGAAATTGCGCGATAATATCCGCCTTTTTCGCACCCAGTGCCAGGCGGATGCCAATTTCCTTAATCCGCTCCATCACAGTGGCAAACATGATATTCATAATCCCTATTCCCCCTACAACAAGGGAAATGGAAGCAATGGCCCCCAAAACAATGTTAAAAATATCCTTCGTACGCTGTTGTTGCTTCAGTAATAACTCGGGGACTTTAATCTCATAATCTTTTACCTCCAAGTGTCTCCGGTGTAGCATTCGACTCAGCACCTCTGTTGTGGGTTCAAGCTGCTCTGTTTCTTCCACCTGTACAACAATTTTATCCAACTGGTTTGATTTTCCACCACTGCTCTGATCTCCCTCTCCTGAAAAGCTAAAAAAGAAGCGTCCCCCAAATCTTCCCGAACTACCGCCTTGCTTGGTATTTACAAGCGCCCTGTTTTCATAGCGCATAAGCATCGTTTTGGCAGGTATAAAAACATTATCATTCACCACATTAACCCCGGTGTTTTCCGCTGCAGTAACGCTAATCATGCTCTTTTCCAAAACACCAATAACTTTCAGCCACACATGTCCAAATTTGATGTATTTGTCAATGGGATCTTCTTTGTTAAACACTTTTGCTGCAATGTTTGCCCCGATGATACATACCGGCACACCATGCAAGGTCTGATCTTCGGTGAAAAAATATCCTTTCTGAAGGTCCACATTGTATAATTCAAAATAATCGTTATATACGCCAATCACTTTGGCAGGCACCCTTCGGCCATTTTGAATCACAAAGGAATTCACCGTTATTTCCGGTGTAATTCTTTTAACGGAAGGTAAGATATCCCTGATAGCTTCAACATCATCAATTGTAAGGCCAGGTGAAAACTTATTTTGCTGTTTTTCACCATTTTGCCCTTCTTCTGAACTTTCTTCCCCGGTTAAATCTTCCGTGGGTGTAATTACGATATTGTTTACCCCCACCATTTCCATTTGCTTAAGGATCTCCTGCCTGGCTCCGTTACCAATAGCCAACATGCTTATTACCGCAGCAACACCAAAGATAATACCCAGAGCGGTTAAAACTGATTTCAGCTTATTATCCAAAATGGACTCTACAGCAATCTCAATATCATGAAAATATCTGCTGAACATAGACTTTCTCTTTAATTCTGCTTTTGCTGATTTCGACGCTTTTTCTGCCCCATTTGCATAGTTTTCCATGGATTATCGCCCTGATTGCTGGCTTCCTCCTTTCTCTTCTTCTCTTCAAGCTCTTTTTGCTTAATTATAGGAATCAGCTCTAATCCTTCGTACTTGTAGTTCTCAGCATTTTCGGGCACTGTAAGATATGCCTCTTCTCCTTTCTCCAGTCCCTGCTCGATTATCACATGATTTTCATTGGTTGGCCCCAATACAAGAATTTGCTTCTTTCCTCCTTTCGTATATACATAGCTTAAGCTGTCATTAGAATGAACGGCTTCCAGTGGCAGGAATAAAACATCTTCATATGTATTGGTAATAATCTGATTACTTGTCGTCATTGCCGGGCGCATAATTGTATCGCTCTGATCTATGCGTATTAACACTTCAAATACCTTGGCATCGGTATTGGACAGTTGCTCACCAATATTTGCCACATCTATAACTTCTCCGGTATACTTCCGCTCTGGAAAGGCATCAATGCCAATTCGTACTTGCTGCCCCGATTTTACTTTGCTAATATCAATCTCATTTACATAGGTCTTTGAAGACATGGATGATAAATCAGGCAGTGTTGCCACTGTTAAATCCCAGGGATTAATATTTGACCCCACTTTCCTTTTTTCTCCCCCCCATTCTTTCTTATAAATAACCATTCCGGATTGGGGTGCAAAAACAGTAAATTGTGAAAGCACTTCGTTCATCTCATCTACTCTACGCTGAGCTTTATCAAGATTAATGGCCGCTTCACGCATATCAGCTTCTGCCTGTTGTTTTTTTAAATGGTAATTTTTACTGGCCTGTTCATAGCTTCTTTCGGCTTTATCCAGCTCAATTTTTGCCTGTCTTATGGTTGCCGGCGGTTCGTATTTGGACTGATCAAGCACAATCTGTTTCTCCTCCAGGGCAAACTTCAAATTAACCAGCTGGTCCCGCAATTCGCGCAATTGCATCGTAGTATCTAATTGTGTTTTCAGATATTGAGATTGCATTTTCTCCAGCTCGTCTTGCATATCCTTAAGGTTATTTGCTGCTTCTGAACGATCAAGTGTAGCTACATAGTCTCCCGAATCTACCACCGTTCCTTCCGGAATGAGATCCTGAATCTTAATATCCCGGATTCGTAGGGACCGGCTATTTCGCAATTTCGTAGGACCGGTAATATCAACAGAGGATTTTGCCTGCAATTCACCGGTTGTGGTGACTAAAATCTCGAATTTCCCTTTTTCAACTTCGGTAGTCAACTGACCGGCAGTTTTATCATCCTGAAAGATAATGATTGCCAGAATAATGATCAGAATTAAGCCACCTCCTATCCAGTAAAACTTTTTCTTCATGATTTTTGATTGTAGTTCGTACGCATTAGATCCTATAACGCACCGTACGTTTAATTCGTATTTATAAATATTAAATATTTATTTTTGAAATCACCCCATTGGACAATTTCTTTGCTTCTTCTTCGGTGGATGCCTCCGCATAACAGCGAATAATGGGTTCGGTGTTTGATTTCCGAAGGTGTACCCAACCTTCCTGCATCTCTATTTTCACCCCGTCAATTGTATTTACATCCTCTGCAGGGTATTGCTCTTCTACCGTTTTCAGGATCTTATCAACATCCATATTGGGTTTCAATTCAATCTTTCTTTTAATAATCTTATATTCCGGGTAAGTATTCCTTAATCCCTTACAAGATAGCTTCGTTTGGGCCAGGTATGTTAAAAACAGGGCAATTCCCACCAGCGCATCCCTGCCGTAGTGCAACTCTGGATAAATTACTCCTCCATTGCCTTCTCCACCAATCACTGCGTTCATCTCTTTCATTTTCTCTACAACATTCACTTCGCCCACTGCTGATGCTTCATAACTTCCACCATGTTTAACAGTAATATCCCTTAATGCCCTTGATGAAGACATATTTGAAACGGTATTCCCCTTTTTCTTTGAAAGCACATAGTCGGCAACTGCCACTAAAGTATATTCCTCGCCAAACATAGTTCCATCTTCATTCACAATAGCAAGGCGGTCGACATCCGGATCGACAACAAATCCCATATGAGCTTTCTCCTGCCTTACTTTTTCTGATATTGCAGTTAGATGCTCGGCAAGAGGCTCAGGATTATGAGGGAATTCTCCGTTTGGCTCGCAATAGATTTCAATAACATCCTTCACTCCCAATGCTCTAAGAAGCTCGGGAATTGCGATCCCCCCAATCGAATTTACAGCATCTACAACCACTTTAAAAGATGCATTCCTAATGGCGTCCATATCAACCATATCCAACTTCAGTATTTGCTGTATATGATGAGTGGTGTAATTTTTCTTTTCTGATTCCACACCCAGTTCATCCACATTCGCAAAAACATAGGATTCCTCCTCAACAATTTCCAATATACGTGCCCCTTCATCGGCGTTAATAAACTCTCCTTTAGCATTCAAAAGCTTCAATGCATTCCATTGTTTTGGATTATGACTGGCCGTTAGAATAATGCCGCCGGTGGCATTTTCCTTAATCACGGCCATTTCTGTGGTTGGTGTTGTTGCCAAACCAATATCAACAACATCAAAGCCCATTCCCAACAAAGCTCCTTTTACCAAATGATTAACCATACTTCCGGAAATTCTGGCATCCCGCCCTACCACTATTTTCTTTCCCGGCAGATTCTTTTGTTCCTTTAACCATTGTGCATAGGCTGCCGCAAATTTAACAGCATCAACAGGGCTCAATCCTTCTCCTGCTTTTCCGCCAATTGTTCCTCTTATTCCAGATATAGATTTTATCAATGTCATAAATATTGCTTTGTTTTATTTTTAGGAGAGTAAAGTTAGCAAAGTTTGGAATTAATATCGTATTCAAAAAATATTTTAACATTTTTTCATTATCAGTTCTTAAGCTACGTCAGAACATGTTATCAAATCAGAAAAAACTCATACATAATTAATATATTATCAGATTTAAACACAGAATAATTACTTTTGTAAAAGAATGCGATATTACTTAACACTCAAATTTGATAGTCTAGTTAGAAGATAGTCATCCAAAAAAGATATAAGATGAAGGCAGAACAAAGAAAAAACTATCCTACAAAGAGGGCAGATGACCCCATCCGGTTAAACAAATACATTGCAAATGCCGGAATTTGCAGCCGGCGGGAAGCAGACAGGCTTATTGAAAATGGAGAAATAAGTGTTAATGGGAAAAAGGTTACGGAGCTTGGAACTGTTGTAAAACGCTCCGATGAAATTCGATATAAGGGTAAAAAGATTTCCAGCGAGAAAAAGGTTTATCTACTCCTGAATAAACCTAAAGATACAGTAACTACGTTAAAAGACCCACAGAAAAGAAAAACTGTTTTCGATATTATTAAAAATGCATGCCCCGAGCGAATTTATCCTGTTGGCAGGCTGGACAGGAACACCACCGGGGTTTTATTATTTACAAATGATGGAGAGCTGACATCTCAGTTGACCCACCCCAGTCATCAAAAGAAAAAAATCTACCATGTTTTCCTGGATAAACCGCTAACTGCAGAACATCTAAACCAGATTGCCGGGGGAATAGAACTGCCAGATACAAAAATCAAAGCTGATGCAATCAACTACACCGATACTTCGGACAAAACGCAGATTGGTATAGAAATCCATTCGGGACAAAACC
>CAYVSF010000203.1:0-5882 GCA_964453775.1 uncultured Bacteroidales bacterium | reverse complement strand
GTAAAAACAGTGGTGGGTTTTGTCCTCTCGTCCATATTCATTGACTTTCTGGACGAGAATTTTGATGGAGCACTGGTGGATGATGTTTTACTTTCTTGCGTTTTTGGCGGGGTGTTGATTGGGTTTGGCCTGGGACTGATATTCCGTTCGAAAGCTACTTCCGGTGGTTCGGATATCATCGCTATGATTATGGCCAAGTATACCCGGATGTCTCTGGGTATTTTAATGATTGTAGTGGATTCTTTTATTGTACTGCTTGGACTCCTGGTCTTCCAGGATTGGAAAATTCCACTCTATTCCTGGATTGTGATCTACATCACCGGCAAGGTCATAGATGCCACCCTGCAGGGTGTGAGCTATGACAAAGCCCTCTTTATTATATCTGAAAAATATGAAGAAATAAGGCATAAAATTATTGTTGATCTGAATCGGGGAGGCACCTTATTGCACGGTGAAGGGATGTACAAAGGATTGGATAAGCGGATTATCTTCACCAATGTAAATCGTCGGGAACTGGCTATTTTACAGGGGTTTATTAAAAAAATTGATCCTGATGCTTTCATGACAGTAATTGAAGCCAACGAGGTAATTGGAAATGGCTTTAAACCAATTCATGAAGTGGATGACGATTAAAAAGAAGTGCTGCCCCACACTACCCGAGACCCAATTATAGGGGCAACACTACTTGAGAAACTATTATTTAATGCGGCTTAAGTTGATAAAATCAACGTAGTTGGAGTAATGCTCCCCATAATAATCTACGGTTTCACCAACAATTTTATAGGTGCTTTCCTCTCCGGCAATCTTGCTGAACAGGATTTGATATTTTTGTCCTTTTTCATCCACCATTAAAATGTGGGAAAGGTTATCATGCACATCGGAAGAGAGTTTTTCCTGACAAATAGGGCAGAAAAATTCGTACTTTTCACCTTTTAGCGTTTTGAACTCCGGATGGGTGTCTGTAGCATAATTGCCAATGTCGGGATGTAGCAGCACCAGACCGGAATCGCCATGCTCGGTATCGGCGGCCAAAATAATATGGCTGCCTACGTTGAGAAATCCTTTGCATCTGGGACAAATAAAATCACTTTTCATAATAGCAGGGTTTTTAAAGTTAGTCGAACAACAATCCGTTTTATAGAGCTTGGTTGAATCATTATAGTATACGCAGTTTAGATTAATAAGTTATAATTTTTCACGCTTTATTGCTTAATCCATTTCTTTCGATAGCGAATTTTTTTATCCTTAATTTCAAGAAGATAGATACCCTGATCGAGCTTACTAACGTTTAAAGTGGCCTCTGGTGCTTCATATGCCTGATGTATAATTTGTTTCCCTTCCAGTGTATAAATGTTTAGTGTTCCATGGAGATGGTCGGGAACAATCACCTTTAAATAGTTGCTGGCCGGGTTGGGATAGACCTCTATGTCATGCTTATTTAAGTTTTCATGGAGGGAGGTAACCGTTCCCGGATTGTTTAGAATTTTATTCTTTGGATCCAGGGTGAGTTGGTGGAAATCTCCTTCCACGGGAATTTTCCAGGTTTTGGTTTCCTGATCCATGAAGACCCGCAGTGTGGTATCTTCTTCAGGTCCCCAAAGGTAAATATCCAGGTGTTGAATAAAGAGATTGTTGCCGGCGCTGCTTTCCTGTTGAATGTTAAGGTAAAGGGTGTTTTCATAATGTTTCCATTCGGTATGGAAGGTGGGAAAGCCTTTCCCATAGTACCAGGAATCAAAGAAATCGGTGTAATTATTTCCGGTGGTTGCATTTACACTGGCGATAAAATCTTCTCCACTGGCATTCCCATTTTTGTAAGTGTTTAGGTAGTTTTTTAAGGATTGAAAAAACAGACTATCCTCATCAATTTCTTTGCGGAGCATGTGCAATAAGGCAGCGCCTTTTTTGTACGAGAGGTTGTAGTTAAAAATGCGTTCCTCACTGCGGGCGTCTTCGAAAGGTACATATACACTGCCGGAGGGTTCCATAAAGGCCCTCTCGTGCGCATATTCTAACCAATCGCGCGCATCAGCAGTTCTGCCATCGGCCTCTAATGCCAGGTATTCGGAATAACTGGCAAATCCTTCATTGATCCAGATGTCTTGCCAGCTGCTACAGGTAACATAATTGCCAAACCATTGGTGGGCCAGCTCGTGGGCGGTTAAGGTGTAAGAGAAATAGCCCTGTGTGGTCATGGTCTGATGTTCCATTCCTCCCCCTAACTCGGCCAGGCAATGTCCGTATTTTTCTTCATGGAAGGGATAGATGCCAAAAAGCTGTGAGAAGGTATACAGAAAAACAGCCGTTCGTTCAATTTCATATTGGTTATAAATGAGATAATCGGGATTATTGTACACATAGTTTTGTACCAACACCTCCTTGCCATCGCCCAGAGGTGCAGCAAAGGAAAAATCCATGTAATCGGCTGCAGCGAATGAAATTAGATAGTAGTTGATGGGATAGCGCGATTCCCATTCGTAGCGAAGCTTCCCATTGCCCATATCTGTTGTTCGCATGAGTAAGCCATTGGAACCGGCCTTGATGTCTTCATCTACGGTAAGGTGCACATACACCGAATCGGCCTTGTCGGTGAGAATCTGCTTGGCCGGCCACCATTCGTAAGCATGGAAAGATTCCGAAAGGGTCCAGGTAACCGGAAGGTTCCAATCTTCCGAAACGGCATTGGTAATACCCCGGCTTACCCCATAACCACTGTAATAGACTTTTGTAGCAAAGGATTCATTTTCTGCAGGAAGCACATCCGGTTCGATGAAAAGAAAATGGTTGGTGTGCGAAAAATCAACAGAACGGCCATTGAAAAGCACAGAATCTACCGTGAAATTATTATGCAGTTCCAGAAGAATGGTATCCAGTTCGGCGGTCCGGGCGAAGGCATCCATGCGTACATTGCCTTCCAGGTATACCGAGGTGTCGTTTACAGCCAGGTCAAAATGGTAGAAGCTAACATCATAAAGATGAAGCAGGCTGTCTTCCGGCCTCTCATCTGCTATTTGACGATAGCTTTTGTATGGCGCGTTTTTATGATCCGGATGCTGTAGGTGAATTTGAGCCTGTATGCCTATAGAAACAAGTAAAAAGATGAAGCTGAGCAGGATGTTTTTCATAACCCAAAATGATTGATCGATTATGGATCTAAGGTAGAAAGAAGACGGGAGATTTGAAAGGGGGAAAAAACTAGCTGAAGAAAAAACAACAAATGATGATTAAGTAACATAATTATTTGACTTTCAGGAAGATATTCCATAACTTGAGCTTTCTTTTATACATTTTGGCCAAAAGATTATTAAATAATCAAAATTTTGGTCATCATGAATAGTAGCTTCCAACTCTTTGATGTTTGTTCTTGTTCCATTTCCTAACCTTAAAAAACACACCTATGAAAAAATTCTCAGTTGGTCTTTTGATTGCTGTGCTATTAACGATCTCTGTTTTAAAAGCACAAAATGTGAAACAACTCTCTCTGGATTTATCTACTTTACAGCAGGTGAATTTTACGAATTCAAAGGCAGGACCTACAGATTACATGGTTTATGATTACCTGGACACCTACCATTCAAAAACCTGGCCCCAGCCTGCACAAAACTTTATTATTGGCTCCTATAGCTATGCAGGAGATATCAATGGTGATAATATCGATGACATGTATTATTATGCAGGACTTTGCGGTGATGAACGAACAGATGATGTTTTCGATGAGGTGAAAAAAACGATTATCGTCTATGGAGGCTCTAATCTAACGAATTTGGAAACAGCACTGTATTACCTTGAGCTTGTTCCTGTAGGAGATCTTAATGGTGATGGCTACAGTGATGCGATTGGGGAAAACGTTGATGGAAGCATCCAGTATTTTTGGGGGTCAGACATCGGCTTAACGGAAGATCCCACCTCTTATTCGGTTGCCTCTTTTAATGCTCGTATTGATGCTTTTTTTGATATCGATAATGATGGTTATGAAGATTATCTTACAGAATCTACTACAGGAGATTTTGAAATTGTATATGGAGGATCTACTCCGGCTGCGTTTGATACCATTGTTTATGATCCGGTTTTTTATACCCGAAACCGCAATGAAGATTATACGAAAGTGGAAGATATTGATGGAACCGGTGAAAAGATCATTGTTTTTTATTCTGATCCAGGCGCCTGGCCAAGAGAATGTACCTTCTATCTTATAAATTACAACACAGCAGACAGAACCATTAGCCTTGAACAGGAACAACCTACCCAATATTTTCATCATGTTGATGTGGCAGATATTGATGGGGATAGCTTTAAAGAAATCATTTATTCTACGCAAGAAATGAGCAATGATAGCGCAGCCAGTAACCACACCTATGTTTATACCGATGATGCAACCAATGTATACTCTGACAGTATTCGGATTTATGAAACCTGGGTCAACTGCATTGGCGATATTAACGACGATAATATGGCTGATTTTTACTTCACAGATACAGATGTGGAAACCTATCATATTGCTTATGGCAAAACCGACCTTTCAAGCGGTTTGACAAAAGATGCATTGCTGGTTTTTAGCGATATGACATCTGGGCAATATACATCCAATTATAGTGATATTAACTATTTTAGAGATATTACCGGAGAAGGAAGTGGAAATTTTGTCTTATCGGTTGAAAATGACATCGACGTGGGGCATCGATTTTTTAAAGGGGGAACGGAACTGACCTATCAGGATCGGCTCTATGATAAAGTTTTGAATACAGGATCTAAACTATTTCAAACCATCAACCTGGGCGATTTGAATGGCGATGATTTTGATGATGTGGGATTTTACAGCCAATCAAACGATTATCTTCAGATATTCTTAAGTGGGAATCTTTCTACCCCGGATTTTATTATTAATGAGACGGATAACACGGGAATCAATTTGGTGCAAAGTGGCGATTTTAATGGAGATGGTTTTTCAGATATTGCGATGTTGAGGAAAAACTATGATGATTATTACTTACATAAGGTAGAATTTTACCTGGGGGGTAGCTCTTTTGATGTTACTCCTGATCATACTATCTCTTTTGCTGCGGATCTTTCCCTGAACATAACAGGATGGGATGGTTTTGGCGTAAAAACAATTGGAGATATCAACGGAGATGGAATGGACGATTTTTTTCTCTACGGACAGGGGCAGCTTTTTATCTTCTATGGTGCCTCAACACTTCCCTCAACAGCCGATCATACCATTACCGAGAATGAATTCTTTGGATCAAGAACGGTGGCTGCAGGGGATATGAATGGAGATGGATTTGATGATTTTGCAGCCACAGGGGTCAATACACCAGGGATCTTTGTCTATTTTGGAAAAGGCATGGATGCAGCAGTCGATGCTTATAGCGCACCCGATTTGATATTAAATGCGGATGAAACCCTTGGTTATTATAGATATTTTGGGTATAATGTTACCGGAGGCGATTTCAATGGAGATGGTTTGGCAGACATTGCTGCAACACCCATTGAATTTAGAGAAGAAAACGGAATGGGAGACGGTATAGAGGGCTTGTACATTTTTTACGGGGGCACAGCGATGGATAATATTCCGGACAAAAAATTAAAAATTCCTGCATGGCCCTTTGATGTTGATGTAGTCAACTATATTCATCAACTTGCCGGTGAGATAACCGCTATTCCCGATATGAATGGCGATGATTGCAATGAATTGTATATTCCCGGAAGTTGGTGGGAAAGGTCTCTTGATAATTCGGTTTATCAACTGATGAAGCATGGCATCATTGTATTTGGAGGAGATTATCTGCAATTAGACTCTATCCCAGTAATTCAAACCTCTAATGCATATAAATACAATGGCGCAGTTAACAAATATTTTTACACCGATGCCCATTCGGCGG
>CAYVSF010000202.1:0-5887 GCA_964453775.1 uncultured Bacteroidales bacterium | reverse complement strand
TGATTTATACCCCCTTGCGAATGTTAACCCGAGGGTAGATTTGGGGATGATTGGAGAAATGCAAACGTCGATGAACGAAAAGGAATTTTTCGAACTTTTGAAGAAAAAATTTAATGCAAGGTGCTTAAGGCATACTGATTTTTTAAATAAGGACATAAAGAAAGTAGCCGTTTGCGGTGGAAGTGGAAGCACGCTGATAAAAAATGCTATTCAGGCAGGTGCAGATGTTTTTGTGACTGGAGATATTAAATACCATCAATTTTTTGAGGCAGAAAATAGAATTATGTTGGTCGATTTGGGGCATTATGAAACTGAGCAGGTCACAAAAGCACTTTTTTATGAATTACTTAACAAAAAATTCCCTAAATTTGCACTCCGTCAAACTGAGGTAAATACAAATCCAATAAATTACATCTGATATGGCCAAAGAAAAGACAAAGCTTGCAGAAAATAAGGAATTATCGGTAGAAGATAAGCTCATAGCTTTATTTAAGCTACAGGTTGTTGATTCAAAGATAGATGATATCAAACGTCTTAGAGGGGAGTTGCCATTAGAGGTTGAAGATCTGGAAGATGAAATTGCAGGTCTTGAAACACGTATGTCAAAACTGGAAGAAGAGGTGAATACCCTTGAGAATGATATCAAAACTAAAAAGAATGAAATTCAGGAAGCCAATGCACTGATAAAGAAATATACGGAACAGCAAAATAATGTTAGAAATAACAGGGAATTCGATTCGCTGTCTAAGGAGATAGAATATCAAACCCTGGAAATTGAACTTTGCGAAAAGCGTATTAAGGAATATACAGAAGCTATTGAGCAAAAGAAAGACGCCATGGCAAAATCCAAAGAGGTTTTGGATGAGCGTAAAGAAGATTTAAATGTTAAGAAAACGGAGTTGGACAACATTACTTCGGAAACGCAGAAGGAAGAAGAAGCTTTGGTTTCAAAATCCGATGAGATTGGAAGTATCATTGATACCCGTTTGCTGAATGCCTATAAAAAAATCCGTGCCAATGCCCGTAATGGTTTGGCAGTGGTTCCTGTACAGCGTGATGCTTGCGGCGGATGTTTTAATAAGATTCCACCACAGCGTCAGTTGGATGTTAAATCGAGAAAGAAGATTATTGTTTGTGAATATTGCGGAAGAATTCTCGTTGATCCGGATATGGAGGAAGAATTTAAAGATCAAATTTAAGGATTAAGAATACAAAAAAAAGAGGCTGTTGTTTTGAACAGTCTCTTTTTTGTTTTTACCAACTGCCACCGGCGCCTCCACCTCCGAAGCTTCCACCTCCGAAGCCACCGAAGCCGCCTCCTCCACTAAAACCTCCACCACCGCCAAAGCCACCAAAACTTCCGGTGCCGGAACTAAAGTTATTGTAAGAACCTCTGTGCATAGAGCCTCTGGAGGAAGAAAGCATTCCCAGGGCTACCCAGAAGGGTATATTGTGTCCAACAGCGTAATGTCTGGCCCGTCTGGCTCTGCCAAACAGGCTGAAAATAATAATCATCAGAAATACAATAGCAATTGGATAGGGTGCATTTGATTGCGTTGATTTGTGGTATTCGTCAGCCGTAAACTTTCCCTGGGTTAAGCCTACAATTACATTGGTGGCATTATCAAGTCCCTGGTAAATATTATTGTTTCTAAATTCTGGAAGAATTTCCTTCTCAACAATTCTTTTGGCGATAGCATCCGGAACATATTCTTCCACGCCATAACCCGTTGCAATAAATACATTTCCTTTTGCATTTCCTTTGCCGGGTACAATCATTATTAAGAACCCGTTGTTTTTGTTGCTTTGTCCAATTTCCCATTTCTCGGCCAACCGAAATGCATAATCGGAAATGGAGAAATCCTGGATGTCAGTTTTTGTAACAATGGCAATTTGTGTAGAAGTTTTATTGTCGTATTGCACCAGTTTGTTTTCCAGAGCAGCTTCCTCCTGGGGTGAAAGAAGATTTGCAAAATCATTTACTAATCTTGGTGGTGTTGTACGTTCCGGAAATTCCTGAGCTATTGAAGAAACACTCATAAAGAGTGCTAAAAATAGGTTTACTAATTTATTCATGATCTAGATTTTATTGTCCATAAGAGATATCGTCCGATAATTCATTCACGTCATCTTTCTGATGTGGGAAGTGCTTTTTTAGTGCTTCTCCGGACATTTTTATGCCTTCAACAAGACCAGCCGCAAAACGACCGTCTTTGAAATGCTGCAGCATTTTTGCTTTTATGTCATCCCAAAAGGTATCCGGAGTAACTGCATTGATCCCGGCATCGCCCAGAATAGCAAATTTTTGGTCTTCAATTGCAAGGTAAAATAAAACACCGTTTCTCAACTCGGTTTTATGCATTTCCAGCTTTTCAAAAATATGAGCAGCCCGGTCCATGACATCCTCTTTGCAACCTTTTTCCAGATGTACCCGTACTTCTCCGGATGTGGTATTTTCAGCTTCCCTGATCGATGCTGCAATCTTTTCTTTTTCTTCTTTTGTGAGAAATTCTATTGGTTTCATATTTCTGATTTAAAATTCTACAACCGGAGCTTCATCTGCCTTTTCTTCAGCTTCGAAGTAAGGTTTTTCTTCAAAGTTGAACATGTTGGCATAAATATTTTTCGGAAATTTTCTGATATACGTGTTATAGTTTCTTACTGCCTCATTGAATTTTCTTCTTTCAACAGCTATCCTGTTTTCTGTACCTTCCAGTTGAGCCTGGAGTTCAAGAAAATTCTGATTGGCTTTTAGGTTGGGATATCGCTCCACGACTACCATTAGTCTTGAGAGTGCCGAGCTTAAGCTGCTTTGGGCATTTTGAAATTGCTGTAGCTGCTCCGGATTGAGATTATTGGCATTTATATTCGTTGAAGTGGCTTTCGACCTCGCTTCAATAACTGCAGATAATGCTTCTTTTTCATGTTCTGCATATCCTTTTACAGTATTCACGAGGTTAGGAATTAAATCTGCCCTGCGCTGGTATACATTTTCTACCTGCGACCATTGCGATTTGATACCTTCTTCATAGCTAACCATGTTGTTGTAGCTTCCCTTAAATGAAGAATAAACTATAAAAACAAGCAATACGATGACTGCAATAAGGATGTAGGATCTTTTCATATTAATTAGGTTTTTTGTGGAAATTTAAACATTCCTTTTATAACAAAAAGTATGCTATTCAGAGATAAGTCTACAATATACTGAAAAAATTACCGAATTTTTGAAGATTTCCGTAATTTCGCAAGCAAAGGCTGATAGATTGTCATTCATTAAATTAAAAACGAAATGATAAGTCATACTATAAAGAAAGGCTACTACTACCGAAAAGTGAAGAGGATTCGATATCCATAGACTTCATGTCGTTTCTCTTATTTGAATAGTTTAACTATTGCTATTTTTTTCATTTTTAATTATTAGGAAATAATAAAACTCTATGAATAAAGAAACATTTCAGAAGGCTGTTTTGGAGGGGATTCCTCCCAAATTGCCCGAAGCAAAACCATATGATACAAAGGCGAATCATGCGCCGAAAAGGAAAGATATTTTATCTGCAAAAGAAAAGAAACTGGCCGTGCAAAATGCATTGCGCTATTTCGATGAGGAATTCCACAAAACGCTGGCACCGGAGTTTGCCGAAGAGCTTGAAAAGTACGGCAGAATCTACATGTACAGGTTCCGTCCCGATTATGATATGAAAGCCCGGCCAATTGATTGGTATCCGGGTAAAACGGAACAGGCCAAATCCATTATGTTAATGATCCAGAATAATTTGGATCCTGCAGTTGCCCAACATCCCCACGAGTTGATTACCTATGGCGGAAATGGCGCTGTTTTTCAAAATTGGGCACAGTACAGGCTTGCCATGAAATATTTGGCAGAAATGACAGATGAACAAACATTGGTAATGTACTCCGGCCATCCGGTGGGAATTTTTCCTTCGCACAAGGATGCCCCAAGAGTTGTAGTGACCAATGGCATGATGATTCCAAACTATTCAAGTCAGGACGACTGGGAAAAGTATAATGCACTGGGTGTTACACAATATGGGCAGATGACAGCCGGTTCCTATATGTATATCGGACCACAGGGAATTGTCCATGGTACTACAATCACTGTTTTAAATGCTTCCAGGAAATTGGCAGGAGGAAAAGGGAGTCCCGAAGGTGTTTTATTTGTAACTTCCGGGTTAGGCGGTATGAGCGGAGCGCAGCCAAAAGCCGGGAATATTGCCGGTGTGGTTAGTATTACTGCCGAAATAAATCCTGATGCTGCTTATAAGCGTCATGAGCAGGGGTGGGTGGATGATGTTATTGAAGATTTGGATAAGGCGATTGATAAAGCCATTGAATATAAAGAGAAAAAAGAGGCACATTCCATCGCATACCTTGGCAATATTGTAGATTTATGGGAGCGGTTAAATGAGCGAAATATAAAAGTGGAGTTGGGTTCCGACCAGACTTCGCTGCACAATCCATGGGCAGGTGGTTATTATCCTGCAGGAATTAGTTTTGAAGAATCCAACAAGCTGATGGCAGAGAACCCCGAAAAATTCAAAGAATTGGTTCAGGAATCCCTGTGTAGACAGGTAAATGCTATCAATGGATTAACCTCAAAAGGAATGGATTTCTTTGATTACGGGAATGCTTTTCTGCTTGAATCTTCACGTGCCGGAGCTGATATCATGGCAGAAGATGGTGAAGCATTTCGTTATCCATCCTATGTGCAGGATATCATGGGACCTATGTGTTTTGATTATGGCTTTGGACCTTTCAGATGGGTTTGTACTTCGGGAGATTCCAAAGATCTTGAGAAGTCGGATCAAATTGCAATGGAAGTACTGGAAGAAATACGTTCGCAATCTCCTGCGGAAATTCAGCAACAAATGGCTGATAATATCCGCTGGATAAAAGGTGCCCGGGAAAATAAACTGGTTGTGGGATCACAGGCCAGGATCTTATATGCGGATGCCGAAGGCAGAATTAAAATAGCTGCTGCTTTTAATAAAGCAATTCAGGAAGGAAAGATATCGGCTCCGATTGTTCTAGGACGCGATCATCATGACGTTTCCGGCACGGATTCGCCATACCGGGAAACTTCGAATATTTATGATGGCAGTCAGTTTACGGCAGATATGGCCATTCAGAATGTTATAGGCGATGGTTTCCGGGGAGCTACCTGGGTAAGCATTCACAATGGTGGAGGTGTAGGCTGGGGTGAAGTTATTAACGGAGGCTTTGGAATGGTACTCGACGGTTCGGAGGATGCTTCCAGAAGATTACATATGATGTTATTGTGGGATGTAAACAATGGCATCGCCAGAAGAAGTTGGGCCCGCAATAAAGAGGCAGTTTTTGCCATAAAAAGAGAAATGAAACGTACTCCGGATATCAAAGTAACGCTTCCCAATTTTGTAAATGATAACTTGCTTGATAGTTTATTTTAAGAATCAAAGAGTCAGCCACGGTGCTGGCTCTTTTTTGGTATTGTTTTTGTTTCTTTTATTCTATTAAATCAGCGGATCATGAGAATTATATTTGGAGTTTTGGGTGCATTGTTCATGCTATTCGTTCATTCCTGCGAAGTAATGAACGAATCCACCCTACCGGTTGATTCTATTGAAGGATCCTGGCTGGTAAAGGAAGAAAGCTCATACTTTAAAAGTACAACAACGACCACCTACCGGGTTTACATCAGCCTTGCAGCCGATTCGACCACTTTTTTCATCGATAATTTTTACCAGATAGGATGGGGAAGTTCAGCTATCGGATACATAGATGGTGATAGGTTAGTTTTGGAGCCGGATCAGGAGGTAGCCGCAGGATTTGGGTCCTTTATTATTAAGGAAGGAAGCGGAAGATTCACCAACAACTTTGAGCAAATTCA
>CAYVSF010000201.1:0-5887 GCA_964453775.1 uncultured Bacteroidales bacterium | reverse complement strand
CTTTATGGATAAAGAAGAAAGAGGTGTGTTTGCAACACGGGCTCCCCGCCGGCCCAATGCCATCGGACTTAGCATTGTAAAGTTGCTTCGGGTTAAGGGAAATGTATTGCATATAGCGGATGTGGATATTTTGGATGGCACACCCTTACTGGATATCAAGCCTTATGTTCCTGAGTTCGACCACAGGGAACGGATTAAAATTGGCTGGTTGGAAAGGAATGTAGGAAAACTGCATCATTCAAAAGATGATGGTAGGTTTACTGATTAGGGATCAGGATTTTTGAGGAGACTTCAACTTTTTGGCTTAGGATTCGCAAACCAATGCTCTTAGGTTGCTTAAGTTGTTGAAAAACACTTTTCGTACAACCGGATCCTGCATCCAGTAGGGGTACTCAGGAGCCCTTTCGCAAAGTGTGGTAAAACTTACTTTGATCTTATTGTTTGCGATTTTTTCAATTACCCATTCGGCATGGTAATCCTTTAGCCGGGTTACATCTTCTTTTTGGGGGAGTAATGCGGAGCGACTTGTTACAGTTAGCAATGTAGTGTTAGGATCTTGCTTTCGAAGTTCATATTGAGCAACCATATCCTGCTGGTCGAAAGGCCAGGGGGTATCAAAAACGGTATGCACATACCATTCATCTTCTGTCTCTCTTTTAATCAGTTCGACATTTTCAACATTCACCATCCATTTTGGAATATCTTTGCTTTCACGGAGTATGCCCAGGATTTCTTCTGCGCTGCAATCGATGATCATGGTTCCGATTCGTTCTTTCACTTTAAAATCCTCTTTCAGGTATACCCAGCGTTCCAAAATTTTTATCCCCTCATCCTGTTTGATAAGCTCCCATGAGGTTGTTTTTATTCTGGGAACCTCTTTGGCTGAATTTTGAAGGGGGAATGATAATAGAAAAAATATTGAAATGAGTCGAAAACCATTTTTTAATCGAACTGACATAAAGAAAGCAATTTTACTTTAACGATATTTTTCAAAACTAATAAATTTATTGCTTGAATTTGTTAATTCTCGCGAGAATTATGCTATACAACACACTAACGTTTTTGTATAAATGTTTTTTTAATTTAATTTTACTTGAGAAGCGTTTCTTAAAGAGTTGTACAACACCTATTTATTAACCAAAATTCTAAATTATGAAACCTAAAGTTTTATTGGCTGCAATAGTTTTGCTTGCTATTGCTGCAATTATTGGTTTAAAAGAAGCACAAGCCGATCCAAATCCTCCCGAAGGTATGGCAGCTCCATCCCCTTATCCTCGTTTATGGAAATGGTGTGGGGGTAAATATGTTATTAGATGCCATCCATCAGGTGGTGGTGAATGTTATGCTGAATGGCAGGAATTATGCTGATTCTTTAGGGAGGAGTAAATTTACTACTCCTCCCTTTTTTATAATTTTAAATAGTTAAGTATGAAGAAATATTCAGTGATATTAATGTTTTTTCTTATCATATTTTCTTGTGATAGTTCAAAACCTGTTCGGGAAAGCAATGTAAAAACCTATAGGATTAATTTGCAGAAAGCTGTTAATATTCGACTTGATGCTATTTTTCAAAATAATGTAGAGTATATTGTCCTGGATGATAGTTTGGCTATTCTTAAAGATATCAATAAGATTGTATTTTCAGGTTCAAGTATTTTTATTTTAGATCAAGACCAGCAAAATATTCTTAGATTTAGCAAGAAGGGTAAGCTTTTAAATTATTGTGGTAGAAAAGGGAAAGGCCCGGGTGAAGTCTTTTACCCAACTGATATTCTTTATAAAGATCATAAACTGTATGTATTAAATGGCAATAAAAAAATGCTGGTATTTGATACATTAGGGACTTTCCAAAATGATATTAAGCTTCCAATGCAAGCACTTTCGTTCTCTTTTAATGACGAAATTTTATACCTCTACCGTGGTTACCATTCAGATTTTAAAGAAAACTTCCGACTTTATTCAATGGATGGGAATGAAATTGATAAATATCTAAAAGTTGATATAAGTGAAGCTATTCCTCCTGTAGATATCTCTTCAAAAAATTTCAATCAGGTTCAGGGAGCAATTCATTTGCATGAGCCATTGAATAATACCATTTACAAGATAGAAAATAAAATTGTAAGCCCCCTCTATAAAATTGATTTTGGAGAGTACAATTTGCCAAAAGAGGTGCTGGGATCGAAGGATCAGTTTAACTTGTTAAAAACTTTAAATAGCGGTAAATATGCTCAGATAACCTCCTGGCTGGAGAATGATAATTATCTGATGTTTAAATTTCATCTAGAGCAAAAAGCTTACTATTTTATTCAAAATAAGCGAAGTGGCAAAAGCTTTTTAGCAAATGGGTTTATAAATGATATCAATTACTTCCCATTTGGAGAACCCATTGCAATAACTTCTGATAATAAATTAATTATGAAGACAGAGGCATTTCGAATCTTAAACAGAAGAGATCATTTATTAAAGAAAGAGCTTGTATGTTCGGAAAAAATGGATGGTATTTATGAATTGTCCCAAAACTTAACAAAGCTTTCCAATCCAGTGATTTTTATTTATACAATTGATTTTTGATGAAAAAGATAGTTGGAATTCTTACTGTTTGCTTTTTGTTGATACTAATATCAACAGTATATTTCCTAAACAGAGGCTGTGAATCAGATAATTATGCTCAGAATCTAAGGTGTGAACAACGATTAGTTGAATTAAAAGACAACGCATACCAACGACATAAGCATGAAATGAAAAACGAAGGTCTCTTAATTGATGAAAAGTTGATGCTTAGAAATGAAGTAGGTGAGGTTTTGTCAATAGAGACAATATTATGCAAGTCTGATAAATATGATCATTATTATTTAAAAGAGTATCTAAATATTGTTCAAGATCGCTATTTTAATAATTCTTGAAAGAACAGATATCCCCAGTTTAAAAATCATACTGGGGATAATTATTATCTCAATTCTTTGCTCTGAACCATGCTTATTCCGGCTTCCTGCATTTCTTTCAGGGCTTTGTCGCCATCACCTTCATTCACGTTCACCGGTCGAATAGCATCTTCAATGACATGGGTTTCGAATCCCTCTCTAACGGAATGCAGAGCGGGGACTTTTATGCAATATTCCGTTGTAAGTCCGGCAATATAGAGTTTGTTTACCTTATGCTCCAAAAGAAAGTCTTTCAGATCAACATTGGTCGCTTCAAAAGCCGAATAGCCATCATCTTCACCAGATGTACCCTTGAGGAAAATTTTTTGAATACCTTCTTCATACAAATCTGGGTGAAATTCAGCTCCTTTCGTATCCTGTATACAATGTTCCGGCCACTTGTTGAAATGGTTTGATTTTTTGGGGTGCCAATCCTTCGAGGCCACAACAATGGGAAACTTACTCATGATTTTGTTGATGACAGGCACCACTTCATCTCCATTAGGAGCTGCAAGGGCACCTCCCGGACAAAAATCATTCTGTACATCTACGATTAATAGTGCTTTCATAACTATCTCCTTTTACTAAAATTTGATTTTAAGCTGGCAACCAATTCATTTCTTAGTTCCAACAAAGCTTTACTTATACCCACTTTATAAATATGGGGATTTTCAAATCGCTTGTGTTCTCCCGGCAATTGCTCAAATCGTTTCCGGGTATAATCTTTTATTTCTTCTGTTTTTAAAATGCTTTCGGGGATTATTTCCCCCTTTTTAACTATCTCCACCTGTAATTCTTCCTGTTCAAACTCTGTTAGTGAACAATGTTTCTCAGGATGATGCGGATGGTACATCATCTCGGGTTCTTTTTCCTCTTCAAGGAGGATGGCATCTGCATAAAATTGGTTTTCCTCATTATAAAAGCGCATAAGTTTCTTCTTCCCGGGCAGGGTCTGTTTGGTAATATTATCCGAAGTTTTAATTTGTGCTTTTCCATCAAAGGAAACAAGTTTAAAAACACCATCCAGGGCAGCATCCGGTTGTCCGGTGACCAATCGGGTACCCACACCAAAACCGTCAATCGGGGCTTTTTGATCCAACAGGCTTTTGATGGTATATTCATCCAATTGGTTCGATGTGATAATGTTCACATAAGGCAGCTTATTGTCATCGAGGATTTTTCTCACTTTTTTACTGAGGTAGGCCAGGTCGCCACTATCAAGCCGAACACCTGAAAGCTTATAGCCTTTCTCTTCCAGTTCCTTACCTATCTTAATTGCATGGTGAATTCCCGATTTTAAGGTATCGTAAGTATCGATGAGAAGAATGCAGTTTTCCGGGTAATACTTCGCAAACTCCCGAAATGCCTCCTCTTCACTTTCATAGCTTTGCACCCATGAATGGGCCATGGTACCGCTAACCGGGATATCAAAATCAAAGCCTGCCTGCACATTGGAAGTCCCATCAAACCCTCCGGCAATAGCTGCTTTGCTGGCATGCAGTCCTCCCAGGCCCTGGGCTCTTCGAAGGCCAAAATCAATCAGTTTTCGATCGCCGGCCGCATATCGCATTCGGAGTGCTTTGGTGGCTACCAGGGAATGAAAGTTTAGAATATTCAACAGCATGGTTTCAATGAGCTGGGTTTCCAGGATGTTTCCCTCCA
Organism: uncultured Bacteroidales bacterium; assembly: GCA_964453775.1. GTDB lineage: Bacteria > Bacteroidota > Bacteroidia > Bacteroidales > UBA12077 > CAYVSF01. The sequence goes on along the minus strand of CAYVSF010000201.1, from coordinate 1,304 downwards.
CTTTAAGCACCGGTTCGTTAGGGAAGGCAATTTCCCCTTCTTTTACACTGTGAATGCTTCCTTTAAACCTAAAGTCCTTTAAGTAGGCAATGAAATCTTTATGTAATCCTGTCTTTTTCAGGTAATTCAGATCTTCCTCAGCGAATGTAAAGTTTTTCAATGCTTCCAGAAAATCAGAAAGTCCCGAAAAAACGGTATACCCACTCCCGAAAGGGTGGTTTCTGAAAAAATAATCGAAAGTGGCCTGTTTTTCTCCCCGTCCGGACAGAAAATAGCCCTGAGCCATGGTTAGTTGGTAATAATCGATGAATTTGCCGTTGAAAACTTGGTACATAATCCAATGCTCTTTTTTATATAACTGGTGTTTCGCATTATTGTTTACTTAAGTGCACAAGTTATATAATTATCACTCTTTTTGCTCTATTAATGCTAAAAAAAGATATGTTGCTCAAAACTGTCCTGACTTTAATCAATTTAAGTGCATTATTATAATTATTTTTGTAACTTTTTAGTCTTTATAGCGGTTAATTTTTAAATGAAGACATAGCCTTAAATTGAAGTTATGAAAACAAGCATATTATCATATAGTCTGGCAATCGTTGCAACCCTATTCTTTAATATTGGTTTATACGGTCAAACCGGTCCTGGAGGGGTTGGGAATAATTCTGGCGCAGGTAATTTAAAGTTTTGGTTAAGAGGGGATTCAGTGAGCATTGATACAGGTGTGGATACGCTTTATGATTTAAGTGGTTACAACCATCATTTTGTTCAATCTACAACGAATTATCAACCATCTGTTAGCGCAATAAATGGTTTTAATGTTTTGGAGTTTGATGGAAGTGGTGATTTCTTGTCTGATGAGGATGGTGAAGATTATATTAATGGACAATCAGCATTTACCCTGTTTTTCTTAATTAAGTCTGATTTGGCATCGACCGATAAGGGCTTTTTTATTGCTGATACTCCGGCAGGTGTTGATGACACATTATCCTTAAGATATGATATTACCGGTGATAATGCCGGAGGATCGGATATTATTACTGCAGGAACAGGAATATCCGGAACAGTTGAAAGTTCAGATGGGATTCAATCTAGCTCGGGTCAGTTGGTTAGTTATTCCTGGACATCCAACTCAATTCCCAAATTATTTATCGATGGAGCAGAAGATGGGCTGTCGTTTGGCAATATAGTCGCTGGCACATTGACTGGTTCCGATGAGGTTCTGCTTGGGAAGGGAGCCTTGGATATAAATGCTGGCGATGGATGGGATGGTATTGTTGGAGAAGTTATTTACTACAACAAAC